>JADGOA010000112.1 GCA_017883215.1 Thermoanaerobaculia bacterium
GGAGGACAGCGAGGGATCCCCCGCACTCCCGGGGTGGCGGGGGATTCCTCGCCGCGCTCCACCCCTCCGGGGTTCCGCCGGCTCGGAATGACAGTGTCATCACCGCTTCACCGGCCCTCGGCCGTTCGCCGGTTCAGGACGATACGCCGCCCTACCGGTACATCGCGAACAGCATCGCCAGCGCTGCGAATTCTTCGGCGTTCGGGACGACCACGCGGATGCGGTCCCGGTACTCCCGCAGCTGGTGAGCCAGATCTTCCAGCCCCTGCCGCTCGGCCTGCGCCAGCCGCTCCAGATCGAGGACGAGCCGTTCCTTCCGTTTCCTCAGAGCGTCACCGATTCCCGATGCCAGCCGCTCGGCGCCCTCGACGCTCAGCTTTCCTGCCACCGTCACCCACACCGTCGACTCCGGGCGGAGCTCCACCTGCACATGGTGACCGCCGGCGTCATCGCCGCGAAGCCGCCGCCACACCTTGGAGGGAAGCGACTCTTCCGGCACGCGGTACGTGTGCCTGGTCAGGCGCGGATGCTGCTCAACTCCGAGCTTGAGCGACGCTCCGGTCCAGGCCGCCAGGCCGAGAGCGGCGACGGACTGGATGCGCTCCCCGAACGTCGGTGTGCCGAGCGCCGCATGGATTCTCGACTCCAGCGCGGCGATGCGGCGGCGGATCTCCGGCGCCTGCCCTAACACTTTGCCGGCCAGGAAAACCGGATAGGCGCGGCGGATCTCCGATGCGAACCGCTTCGCCTTCAGGCGCAGCATCAGATTCGCGGAGTCCTTCAGCCGCTCGTATCCGAGCAGCCATGTTTCCAGCGATCGGAACATCGACGGGCCGAGCTGCCGCAGATCCTCGGCGAAGCATCGTTTCTGCGCCGCCTCGATCTCCGCCGCACTCATGGTCGGATGGTTCACCATCGACTTGAAGCCGGTGCAGTTGCGGTAGTAGCGCTCCCGGTCGTCCGTCATCTCCTGGTGCAGCCGCCCTTCCTTCATCACCTGCTCGTAGAAGGGCGTTCCGGGCGTCGGACCGTAGATGAGGAATTGGCAGAGCGCCGGCTGCAGGGCCAGAAGATCCGACATCTCCTGCTCGATGACGGCGGGAGTCTGATAGGGCAGGCCGACGATCATCGATGCCAGGACGCTGATGCCGTGCTCGCGCAGCTCCGTGAACAGCTCGCCCACGGGACGCCCGTTCTGCTTGGCGTAGCCCGATCGGGTTCCCTCGAAGCCGATCCAGAGACCGTCGATCCCCATCTCCAGAATTTCCGTGACGCTGTACTGGCTGATGGCCTTCACGCTGGCGAAGGCGAAGATCGAAAGGGCACGACCGCCGGCGATGACGCAATCGCGCAGCTCCATGGCGCGATGCCGGTTCAGAAGAAAATCCTCGTCGAGGATGACCAGCGACATCCCCGGCTCGACCTCCAGGTAGCGCTCGATGACGCCGTAGATGTCGCGGCCGGTGGGGAGAAGCTTGATGTGCTTGCGCTTGAAGAAGTGCGAGGTGCAGCAGAAATCGCAGCCGTTAGGGCATCCCAGTCCGGCGAAGATCATCCCGGTGCGCGAGGCTTCGCGGCCGAACACTCGGAGCCGGCTGACCACCAGCGGATGACGCTGCGGAAGAGCAGCGGGCGCCTCGCCGAGGAGGCGCTGCATGAAACCGACGCCCTCTTCGCGGCAGATGTAATCGGACCAGGGAGCGAGCTCCTCGTCGGAGAGCACCGTGCCGTAGCCGCCGAGGACGATCTTCGACTTCGGCGAACGCTTCCGGATCAGCGCCACCGCTTCTTTCATGCGGTGATAGGTCGACAGGACGAACGAGATGCCGACGTAGTCGTAGCCCTTGTCCAGCTCGCGACCGAGCTCGCCCTTCGACGGATAGTGCAGGACCGTGGTGGGAGCTTCGAGATTCTCGGCGATGTACTCGGCCGAGAACTGAATGTGATTGGCGCGGGGGCTGAAAAGTCCCTGCTCACGGGTGACCTGACCGTAAAGAAGCTCGTAACCGACGCTTGGTGCGTCACCGTACTGTTCACCTAGCGGACGGCACACGCTCGTGAGAAGAACTCGAGACATTCAAACCTCCAGCAGTGGCGATCATCGCTGGAGTGGAGTTCTCCCTCGTGGTGCAACTGTCGGCCGAGGATGATAGACAGAGTCGAGCGCGTCAAGAGGCAATAATCGCACCACTGCAATGTCTTGTTACAGTTACAGCATCGTCGACGATCCGGGTGGTCGGAGGTCGGACTGCATTTCCAGCACCGATTTGTCAGCCGAACGCGACCGCGGCCGCGTGACTTCTGTGCCCGAAACATGTAAGATAAACGTCGGTACAGGAACCTTCCTCACCATTTGGGGCGCGCGAACTAAGTCGTGTGTTCCGAACCTACCCTCTTAGCAAGATAAGCCGCGCACAGTCCTTCACACTTCGGCTCATGGCGGTTGTGTGACGTCATTGTCGCCGTGGCGGGTCGACGTTTCGACCGCAGGAGCATTTCGATGAAACTTCATCTCGGCAACCTCTCCAAAGACCTTTCCGACGCGCAACTTCAGGAGCTGGTGAAGCCTTTTGGGACGCCGGAGTCTGCTGAAGTCGCGAGAGACCGCCAGAACGGACAGTCCAAGGGTTTTGGATTCGTGACGTTCGCGAACGCAGAGGAAGCGAAAGCTGCCATCGCTGGACTCGACGGCAAGGAAGTGAACGGCCTCGCGCTCAAGGTGAGCGAAGCTCGTGCACCGAAAGACCGCGAACAGCGCCCGAATCGATAACTCATCGCCGGCTCGAGGACAGCGCGCTGTCCTCGAGCCATCTTCATCATTGAACGAGCCAGGAGGACGAGCGACATGAAGAAGGCACCTGTGAAGACCCCGCGCATCGTTTCGCCACGGGTCCCGGTCACGGAGACCAATCTGAAGAAGGCCGCGCTTCGGCTGCTGAACCAGCGACTGGTATCGACGGAAATGCAGTACGTGAGACACGTGCTCGGCACGTCGGCCACTCAGGTCGAGATGGACGAGACGGTGCTCGCCGTTCGCAAGATGCCGTGGTCGTCGATCGTCGTTCCGGAGTAAGCCTGACGACGCTCAGCGTCGATCACAGCGGCCGCACTCGCCGCATGATCACGACGATCTCACGCTTGTCGCGGTGACCCTCGATTTCACCGTGGAGAATCCCACGAGCCGAAGTCGAGTACATACGTTCTGCGGGTCAAGAACGTTACCGTCGCAGATCACGAGCGGCCGCGGCGAGCCTGCAAATCGTCGCGCACACGCTCCAGGAGCGCTCTGGTTGCTCGGATTCCCTCCGGCTCGCTCAGTCCCTCTCCTTCGTACTCGACACCGACCCACGCGCAATAGCCTGAGTTGACCACGATGTCGAGCATGCGCCGGAAATCGGTCGCGGTTTCGTTCCCGGCTGCGTCGAACGCGTGCGATTTCGCACTCACCGCCTTCGCCCACGGCATCATCTGGCGCACGCCTTCGTAACGGTCGGGTGCTGCCGGCGCGATGTCGCTCGGCGCGAAGTTGCCAAAGTCCGGAAGGGTTCCGGCGCGCGGATGACCCGCCAGCCGAATCACGCCGGTCAGCCACCTGGCATCGCTGGAGAGGCCGCCGTGATTCTCGATCAGCACGTTCAGATTGCGGACATCGGCGGCTTCGCACAATGCGCGCAGACCGGCAGCGACGAGGACCTGTTGCTCCTCGCTCGTGCCTTCGCTCTCGGCGTTGACACGGATGGAGTGACAGCCGAGGAGTGCTGCGGCATCGAGCCACTTGAAATGGTTGCTCACAGCGCGACTGCGGAGCGCGGAATCGGGATCGCCCAGCCGCCCCTCGCCGTCGCACATGATGAGGAGGCTCGTGGCGCCGGCATCGCCAGCGCGCCGCTTCAGCTCGCGAACGTAACCCTCATCGTGCGCTTTGAAGAGCGTGCTGACGTACTCGACGCCGTCGATCGCATACTCTCGCCTGGCGGTGAGCGGAAAATCGAGATGGTCGAGTGCGCCGCTTTGGATCGCGCGGTGAAGCGACCATTCCGCAAGTGAGATTCGAAAGAGCGGCTGCGCCGGAGTGGAGAGAGAGTCGTTCGGTCGCATTGCACACCCCGCTGCCAGCGCGCTGATACTCGCAACGAACTGCCGTCGATCCATACGCGCGGCATCATCGTCGCTCACGGCCGCAACAGCTGCTCGATTACGACACCCACGTCCGTGACGTCACCAGACGGAGTCACGCTGCCCGGCGCAGGTGAATCGACGTCTGCCATTGCAGCGGCGAGATGGCCTCGGCCGGTGCGAACTCGATGTGCAGCACACGCCGATGGGTGGGCATCAGCCACCGCGTGGACGCATGGACGAGGAGCGGACGCATGAGCAGAAGCGCGCCCTTCGGCACGTGTACTTCGACCGATGTTGCTGCTGCCGCCCGACATTGAAGGTCCTTTTCCGCGACCTTTCCCCACTCGTGACTGCCGGGAATGACCCTCAATGGACCATTCTCCGGACCAGATGCGTCGAGGTAAACGCGAACGGCGAGCATCTGCTCGAGAACAGAGGTCGGCGGCTCCACGTGAGGCACCCCCGATTTCACGCTCCAGGGGCTGTATCCGGGAACAGCCATCCGTTCCCGCACGCTGATGACACGATCCTGATGCCATTGCACACGCCAGCTCGACTCAATGGTGCGGTCGAACAGAGTGGCCCTGATGGCGACGAGATCGCGCCCTACGATGGACCAGAGATACTCGCCGAGGCGCTTGTGGTGCAGCAGCTGTAGAACGCTCGGGTGTCCCACCAGCCCGCGCACTCCTCCGCGGCCAGCTGGCACGGATGGGATCGACAACGTGAGGTGATCGCACTGATCGGCGGTCAACCGGATGTCAGCGAAAGCGACGCCATGGTCGTACAGATCTGTCACGGCGACATCGTAGCCCGGAACAGACATCGCCAGACGAACGTATCAGCCTCAGTCCGCTCAGCCTGAATCCGCTAAACGGCGCTGGTTTCATTTCGCAGGTGGGGGGCTCCATCGGTGATACCGTGCCGAACAGAGGTTACTCATGTCACGAATCAACGGGGAAAAAGCCAGAGCAAACGTCGCAAAACGCAACAGAAACGCGCAACGAGTCAAGGATCGCACGCGGCTCGCCGAGATCCGTTCGGCCGGCAAAGTCGAAGCGAAGTCGGCGCCGAAAAAAGCGAAAGCCTGATCGGTTCACGCTGTCTGTTGTTAAGCTGTGAGCCACCACGTGGACCTGCCTTTCGCCTCATTGGGCAGCCCACTTGTGGTGTGCACAGATTCGCAGCACAGACAAGAGTGTCTGTGCCACATCGACTCTCGCAGCGGCACACCTTCCACTCGTCTCCATCCGAAGAACCGGAGCCAACTCAACTCTTGAGTGCGGCCTAACTCTCCGGCGGAAACCTTCCTCTCACGGTCTGGTCTTCTTTTCGGCCAACGCCGCGAGCTTTACGACCGTGTTCCAGTTTCTCGCCGTTCCGCGGGTGCCGAACGCTTTCTCGATGACGGCGTTCGTCAGCTTCGACGTCCCGATGCCGTCAGGGTAGACGATGTATGCGTCCCGGCCGGAAGCGTGCACCGATTCGCGTCCTCTGATGGCGGCCTGAAGCGCCTTCACATCCGCAGGCCGGAGCGCCGTCTTGAAGAACATCACCGCCATGTGCGCCGGATCCCTCTCTGCGGCCTCAGTGAACGGGTTCCCGGCGATGATCGACGTCCATTCGTCCGCGGTCCGCACGAAGAACTCGGTCTTGAGCTCGAGCCTCGTGGCCGCCTCGCGCTGCAGCAGCTCCTCGATCGCGGCTGTCTGCCGGTTCGTGGTCTCGAAGACCACGTTACCGCTCTGCAGCAGCCATCGGCCGTTTGTGAAACCGAGGCCGGTCAGCATCGCCCGCAACTCGGCCATGGCCACCTTCCGGTGGCCGCCGACGTTGATGCCGCGGAGCAGCGCGATGCATGTGGACATATCTTCGCCCGAGACTGCACGGGTCAGGCCGACGAGACCGGGTACATCTGCGCGAACTCGGGAGTATCCCGCAGCGATTCGAGATCAGGGTCATTTCGCGCCCAGTCGGTGTCGCGGAAACCGGCTTCCCACGCTTTCTTCAACATCTTCAGTCCGTCTTCGTTTCGATCCAGACGACAGAAGACGCAGGCGAGGTTGTAGTTGACCATCGCGTCGTTCGGGCGGAGTGCCATGGCCAGAGTCGCTTCGCGATTGGCGTCTTCGACCCGATTCAGGGTGATGTAGCAGAGCGCCAGGTGGCAGCGGCCGCGGGCGTCCTCAGGAACCTCCTGCAGATGTTTCTCGAGTATCTGCGTCCGGAGCACAGAGTAGTTGCGCATCATCTCGGGCTTACCGAGGGCGCCCATCGCATTGAGGATGGGAACGTAAATGTTGTAGTCGTTTCCTTCAGCCTTCACCGCGGCCTCTGCGATGGCGATGATCTCCTGGTAATCGCCGGCGGCGAAGAGAGCGCGACAAAGAAGAACGTAGGCGCCTTCGCAGTCGGCTTTCCTTTCGATGGCCGCGTGCGCATGGTCGATGGCTTCGTCGTACTTGCCCGCACCGTAGAAGATCCACCCCTCCGCAACCTGGACTTCAGGAGCTTCAGGACGGAGTGCCACGGCGCGCTGAACGGACTCGTTCGCGCGTTCGAGCCATCGCTGATTGCGGTCGAAATTCACGTAGCAGAAGACGGAGGCGTTTGCGAGCGCCGCGTGCGCGAGCGCGAAATTCGGGTCGATGGCCACCGCGCTCTCGAACATCTGCAGCGCGAAGTCGAGATCCTGCCTGCAGAGTCGACGGGCACAGCTCTTCCCGCGCAGGTACAGGTCGTACGCATGAGGATCCTCGGTTGGCTTCGCGGCGAGGGCCTGCTGTTCCTGCGGTGAGAGCGTGATGCGCAGCGCTTCCGCGATCTTCCGCGCGATCTCGTCCTGAACTTCGAAGACGTCTTTCATCTCCCGGTCGTACCGCTCGGACCACAGCGGGAAGTCCGTGTGCGTGTCGACGAGCTGCGCGTTTATGCGCAGCCGGGCACCGGATCGCCGGAGGCTGCCGGTCAGGACGTACGCGGCATTGAGCTGCTGGCCGATGGCCGCAGGGGTGACGTTCTTGTCCCGATAAGCCAGTACCGTGGCGCGCGAGTAGATCTTCAGCCCCTTGATCTTCATCAGCTCCGTGATGATATCTTCCGTGACGCCGTCGCGGAGGTACTCGTCCTCTTTGATGCCGCTGAGGTTCTCGAAAAAAAGAACGGCGATGGATTTGACAGGCTGCGCGGCGGTGGCCGTGCGACGCGAGTCGCTGTCGGCGGCGCGTCTGTCGCCTGACTCCGAATCCCGCTTGAGCCGCATCAGATCCGTCTTCAGCTCGGTCGCGCTCTGGTAACGGAAGTTGCGATCCTTCTCCAGCGCCTTCCCGAGAATCCGGCCGAGCTCGACCGGCAGAGAGGGATTCAGCTGGTGAACCGGAAGCGGATCGCGATTCAGAATCGCTTCGAAGATGACCGCTGACGTTTCCCCGTCGAACGGCAGGGTCCCGGTGGCCGCCTGGTAGAGGACGGCGCCGAGGGAGAAGATGTCGGTGCGGCCGTCGGTGAGCTGAGCGCGAGCCTGCTCGGGAGACATGTACGAGATCGTTCCGATCGTCGTCCCCGCCTTCGTCAGGTCATCGGCGCGAGCCGTCGTCGGCGCTTCGGAGACACCACCGCTGCGGCGAATCTCGATCTTGGCCAGGCCGAAATCGAGGAGCTTCGCCTGGCCGCGCGAGTTGATGAAGATGTTGGCCGGTTTGATGTCGCGGTGGACGATCCCCTTCGCGTGAGCCGATTCGAGCGCGTCCGCGAGCTGAATGCCGCAATCGATGAGCTGCGGCAGATCGAACGGGCCGCTGCGAATTCGTTCCGACAGCGTCTGCCCTTCCAGCAACTCCATGGCGATGAAGTGCTGGCCGTCGTGCTGGTCGATCGCGTAGACCGTGCAGATGCCGGGATGGTTCAGCGCGGATGCCGCGCGGGCCTCCCGTTGAAACCGCTCCAGCATGGCGATGTCATCCGCGAACTCGGCCGGGAGAAACTTCAGCGCCACCTGCCTGCCGAGGTTCGTGTCCTCGGCCTCGTAGACGACACCCATGCCCCCACTGCCGAGTTTCGCCGTGACTCGGTAGTGAGAGATCGTGCGACCGATCATGCTCGCTCCTCAGCTATTCGGGAGCGGCGATTATCGCACGAACATGCAGCGACTGTGGACTCCGTCGACTCTGCGGCTCCCGCTTTCCCGATGCTATGATCCCCGCCGGATCGAGGGGAGCGGAGCCACCCTTGTGAGCTCCTCACCCCGGCGAGGAAGAAGACGAAAGTAGTGCGACTCGCTGCCATCGAGCGCCGGATCTTCGAGCTGGAAAGCTCGAGACGCGGCGGTACCGATCCCGCGATCGTTCTCGCACTCCTCGATTGGCTCGACTCTGTCGAAATCCGCGACGGCAACCTTCTCGCTCGATTCCACGACTCCCTCCTCTACCTTTGCGCCTATCCGCCGTCGCAGCAGGTCCTCAGGCGCGCCGAGTCTCTGCTGAAGCGATTCGGCGGACGGGTGGAGCGCCTCGAGCGCAGCGGCGACATCTCCCCGCTCCTCGAGCCGGAGGTGTCCGGCATCGCCGGCACATCAATCGAAACCCCCGGTTTTTCGTACGAGGTCGTGCGTTGGCTCCAGGAGAAGTTTCCGCGACAGACGGCGATCGACTGGGACACCGAGCCCGCCGCGGAGAGGCTCGTCTCTCTTCTCACGCCGCTCATTCCACTCCTCGGCGAGGAGTCGAATGCCGACGCCAATGTCGACTACAGGCCGTGGCTCGCCGCGGCCAACCTCAGCAGGCCGGGGCGGGGACTGGCGTGGCTCCTGCGCAACCTCGGGCGCATTCCGATTGAGCCCCACCAGCTCGCGGCGTTGTACGACTCGCTCCAGCTCACGATTCAATGGCGTCTCGGCGAGTCGCCGATGTCTCGAACGCGGATGCGTCGCCGGCCGGGTTCGACGTTCTTTCAGCGGACGCCGCCGTTGCCGCGGCGCGATGTCTCCCTGGCGCGACAGCTCGCGGCGCCGCCGCTGCCGATCTCGAAGCTTTCGATGCGGGACGGTGAAGCGGTGCTCGACCTCGCGCGCGGCTCCATGGCTCTCCGCTACCGGGAGCTCTACTGCTTCAACTGGGGCGATCCGCGCTCGGTCGTCTCCGCCGATGCCGGCCGCGGCCTCGAGATCTTTCTGGTAGGCGTCGTTCCGGAGAAGCGCCTGCCGCTGCGCGCCAGCTTCGGCACCTTCTTCGTTCGCAACGGCGTTCCGGTCGGCTACGCGGATGCCTTCGGTCTCTGCGAGCGGATGGACGTCAGCTTCAACATCTTCTACGCCTTCCGCGACGGCGAGTCGGCCTACTGCTTTGCGCAGCTGCTGAAACTCTACCGGCAGCTTTTCGGGTCGACGTCCTTCTCCATCGATCCCTTTCAGCTCGGAGTCGGAAACGAGGAAGCGATCAAAGCCGGCGCTTTCTGGTTCTACCGCAAGCTCGGCTTCCGCTCGGTCGATCCCGGCATCGAACGGATCGCCCGGCGGGAAGAGGAGCGCATCGCCGCAGATCCGCTGCAGCGAACCACGGAGCGCGTGCTGAGGCGGATGGCTCGCAGTCCGATGAACTGGGACGCCGATGAATCCGACGACAGCGGACGGCTCTCCCGATCGGCCGGACGGGATTGGGATCGTTTCCATGTCCGCAACCTCGGCATCGCCGTGCAGCGAAACTGGAGCCGCCACGGCGGAAGCGGCGCGGACTTCATCGACTTCTGCCTGCGCCGAGTGGCCGCCCACCTTCAGATGAGAGTGGGCGTGCTGACGGCGCTGGAGCGGAGGGCGCTCGAAGGACTCGCTCCGGTGTTGCTTCTCGCTCGAATGGAGCGATGGACAGCAGAAGAGCGCGCCGCGGCCCGTAGGATCATTCGCGCGAAAACAGCCCGCCGCGAGGATGATTACCTCCGTCTTCTTTCACAGCATGTGCGTCTGCGGCGTGCCCTGCTGGCTCATGGCTCCGATCGAAAGTCA
>JADGOA010000464.1 GCA_017883215.1 Thermoanaerobaculia bacterium
TCGGTATCGCCTGCTTCCCGCCCGGCGAGCACGAGGCTCGTCGGAGAGCGCAGCAGATCCCACTCGAAAGGCGCGCGAATCGTCTCGTCGAAGGCGTTGATGTCGAAGACGAGGTGCCCCTCGGGCGAAGCGAACGCTCCCATGTTGCGGACATGCGCGTCGCCGCAGATCTGCACGATGAGGCCGGTGTCGGGACGGCCGGCGAGATCGCGGGCCATGACAGCCGTCGCGCCGCGGAAGAACCCGAACGGCGAGGCCGCCATCCGCTCCCACCGGATCGGAAGAAGCTCCGGAATCCGATCGCGTGCGGACTCTTCCAGAATCGAGGCCACGTCGCGGCCGGCCGCGGCGTGCCAATCCGCGTGCCCGCTGCGCGGAACCCGTTTTCGCGCCTGCCGCCCGGCCGCCTGCTGCTCTTCGATGCTGCGCACGGTACCTATTATCGAACTGATCTCCGATGCCGACGTGGCGACCAGAGTTGCGGACGCGCTGCTGCGCGTCCCTACAGGCTGCCCCCTCCTCCGCCTTCGGGTCTCGGAACCACGTTCGGCTCGAACCTGGCCGGCCCCCCACAGGCGCAATCTCGAGCACTTACGATGCAGGCTTCAACGGCCTGAAATTGACGCCGAGGTTCCGCAGGCGTTGTTCGTGGACGAGGACGCGCGTGAGAAAGTCGTCGTAGTTCTTCCGCTCGGGCGACGTCCATCCCACTTCAGCCATGGCGAGGAGACGTGGGAAGGCCATGTACTCGACATGCCCCGGGGAAGGCATGTATTCAGTCCAGATGTTGGCCTGCGCCCCGAGGACGTGGCGCGCCTCTTCCGCAGTGAGCGCGGCGGGAAGTGGCTCGAACGCGTACACAGTCTCCAGCGGCAGGTTTCCGCCGATGTTCGGCAGTTCGGTCGCGTCCTGTGATTGGGCATAATCGAGATAGACATGCGTCGTGGGCGACATGACGACGTCATGACCCGATTTCGCGGCGGTGATGCCTCCCTCTACTCCGCGCCACGACATCACGGTCGCGCCGGGTGCCAGTCCGCCATCCAGGATCTCGTCCCATCCGATCAGACGCCTTCCCTTCGCGGCGAGGAACGAGTCCATCCGGCGGATGAAGTAGCTCTGCATCTCGTGCTCGTCCTTGAGCCCGAGCTCTTTGATGCGCGCCTGCACTTCCGGGCTGCTCTTCCATTGGTCCTTGATCGCTTCGTCGCCCCCGACGTGGATGAACTGGCCGGGGAAGAGCTCGACCACCTCTGTCAAGACGTTCTGGAGGAAGAGAATCGTCTTTTCGCTCGGGTTGAAGATGTTCGCGTTGACACCCCACTGGGTCCAGACTTCGAGTGGCTGCCCCGTCACGCCCAACTCCGGGTAGGCCGCGATGGCCGCCTGGGCGTGGCCGGGCATCTCGATCTCCGGCACGATCTCGATGTGGCGCTGGCGCGCGTACTCGACGACCTCACGGATCTCCTTCTGTGTGTAAAACCCGCCGTGGGGCTGCTTGTCGAAGCCATGAGGGCTCTTGCGCTCGTGCCCGAGCCGCGTCTCTTTCCGCCAGGCGCCGACCTCGGTCAGCCGCGGGTACCTTTTGATCTGGATGCGCCATCCCTGGTCGTCGGTGAGATGCCAGTGGAACGTGTTCAGCTTGTGAATCGCGAGCAGATCGATAAACCGCAGGACGTGCTCCTTCGGCATGAAGTGCCGGCTGACGTCGAGCATCGCGCCGCGCCAGCGGAAGCGGGGCTGGTCTTCGATCCGCACGACGGGCGCGGTCCAGTCGACGCCCTGCTGGAGGGTCGCTGCAAAGACCGCCGCGGGGAGAAGCTGCCGCAGCGTCTCCGCGGCATGGAACACTCCGGCCTCCGTCGCTGCGCTGATGTTCACGCGTGCTGGCGTTACCTCGAGCACGTAGCCTTCGCTGCCGAGGCGACCGAGCGACCGATCGAGCGTCAGATTGATCGCGCCGTCGGCGGGCTCGCCTCGCGTCACCTTCAGTGCGTATCCGGTGGCGGGCCGAAGCCATAGCGCCAGCATCTGGCCGGTGTTCCGGGTGGCCGCGTCGACGATGATCCGCGTCTCCGGAGCGAGATTGAACGCGCCGTCGCCAGCCTCCACGGTGACCGGCATCGGAACGACCGCGATTTTCCGGCTGTCCTGGGCCGCGAGATTCGGCAGGGCGGAAATCATCATGAGAATGATGAGACCGATGCGCGGGATGAAGCTGCGACCATGGATTGCTGCGCCGGCCGGAACACGTGATGCGATTGCTTTCCGTTGCACGTTCTGCCTCCGATCGATTTGACGGTGCTAGGTGCCTGGTGCTCGGTGCTCGGACGATTTCTTTCCGACCACCGAGCACCGAGCACCGATTTGGCATGGCGATTGGTCATCTCAGTGAGGTCGTCAAGGATATGGTGCGCAAGAGAGCGCGCCATTGTCAGTTGATGCGGCGTTGCGGTGACGGAGGACACGTGGTATCCCGTCGATCCACGTCGGGCGGGCGTGGCCGCGTAGAATGCTGGTCTCTTCGCAACAGCGATCTGGGACTGCTCGGCCGGCAAGGCGGGTGATCCGTTTGTACCGGCGGTCGCCTCCGTCGGGGTAGAGGCGATAAGCTGCCGACAGG
>JADGOA010000465.1 GCA_017883215.1 Thermoanaerobaculia bacterium
CTGCGACACGCTTGCTTGCAGCCGCATATCCATGGTCACGGTCTTGCCCAGCCCCACGGTGATGTTCCGCTGCAGGACGCTGCCGAACCCGCTGAGCGTAGCGGTCACGGCATACTGACCGGGCGGCAGCAGCGCGAAGCGGAAAGAGCCGTCGCGATCGGTAACGCCGCTGCGGACGCCCGGAAGCGCCGCGGAGCGCGCATCGACGGTGACCCCGGCAACCGGGGTCTTTCCCTCGAGAACTCGCCCGGCGATGGCACCGGTTTCGGCCGTCTGACCGAATGCGGACACGCCAACGAGAAATGCAACGAGCAAGAGGACGGTGCTGCGCATGAGCGGGACCCTCGGTTCACTGCCGTCCGCGCAACATCAGAATGTTGCCGCGGCGGCGGATTGATATACGTCCCGATGGGCAGGCGGGCGGAAATGGGCGACGATCACCAGAAATGCTGAATGACTGAAATTAACACGTCGGCGGCCTCGCCGCTTGAAAAATCAGCCAGAGAGGTCCGATTCGGATCTCGGCGTCTCCCTCGATCTCAATCGGCGCGCTCACGCGCTGCTGTCCGATGAACGTGCCGTTCTTGCTGGCGAGATCCTCCAGGAACGTGTGGCCGCGATCGAGCGTCACGCGGGCGTGGCGGCGCGAAACGACGGGCGAATCGAGTTGGACCGCCGCGGCAGAGTCGCGGCCGATCACGTTCTCCCCCTCCTGCAGGAAGAAAACGGTGCTCCCGAAAACGAGAACGGGCGAAGACCGATGCGCTGCATCCGCCGCAGGCAGCGGTGCCGCAACCGGCTCTTTCGCGTAGATTGCGGTCTCGGTCTCGACACGCGAGCTTGTACCGATCCGTCGCACGAAGACAGTATGGCCATTACGGAAACCGAAATCTCAGGAAAAGTGTCGGGAAGTTGCCGGACTCAAAGTGCCCCTTTTCGCATCCTCCAGATGCGTGAGGAAGGAGTTCTTGCCGTAGGAGTGCGGGCGTCTCGCCCGCCGCGATCGGGCGTCCCGCGCCCGATCGCTCCCGAACGCTGGGTCGAAGCAGCCGGCCGCGGGACGGCCGGCTGCGGCGGGCGAGACGCCCGCACTCCAGGCCTCAGTGACCGGGCTGCGCAAAGATCCGACCCCCCTTCATGACGAACGGGACCTGCTCGATCGCGCCGATGTCGTGCGTAGGATCTCCTGCCACCGCGATCAGATCAGCCAGCAGGCCCGGCACGACGCGGCCGAAACGCTCCTGTTGGCCTAACACCTTCGCGTTCACCGCCGTGGCGGCGAGCAGCGCCTGACCCGGCGTCATGCCGGCCTTCACCATCCACTCGAGCTCGCGGTAGTTCTCGCCATGGGCGAACACGCCGACATCGCTGCCGCACCCGATCGTGACGCCGTCTGCAAGTGCAACCTTGAAAGCGCGCAACGCGGTCTCCATGTCGGCGCTGTACGGCGTCGTGCC
The DNA here is from genome assembly GCA_017883215.1 of Thermoanaerobaculia bacterium. Classification (GTDB taxonomy): domain Bacteria; phylum Acidobacteriota; class Thermoanaerobaculia; order Gp7-AA8; family Gp7-AA8; genus JAJXWV01. The sequence goes on from JADGOA010000465.1 coordinate 1,458, forward strand.
TCGCTTGTACCCGCGGAAATATTCGGAGTACGCCTCCTCGGCCGTGAGGGTCGGGAAGAACGCCACGCCGTGTGCGGCCATCAGCTTGAAGACCTCATCGGTTCCGCCGTATCCGTGCTCGATCGTGTCCACGCCCGCGAGCACCGCACGCCGCATCCCTTCCGCAGTGGCTGCATGCGCGGAGACCGGACGGCCGGCGCTGTGCGCCTCCTCGACCAGCGTCTTGAGCTCATCGATCGAGAAGGTCGGCGCAGCCGAGCCTCCCGGGCCGCGCCGGTAGTCGGCGTAAACCTTGACCCAATCGGCACCGTGCCCGACCTGCTCGCGAACGGCTCGGAGGATCTCCGCCGTGCCGCTGGCCTCCTGTGCGCCCTTCGGTGGATCGAACTCGGGAGCGAATCCGAGGGGACCCGGACCGTAGCTGGCGGTGGCCACGATGGCGCGCGTCGCCACGAAGAGCCGCGGACCGGGGATCCGCCCCTCGTCGATGGCGCGTTTGACGGAAAGATCGGCGTAACCGGCACCCTCGGTGCCGAGGTCGCGCATCGCGGTGAACCCTGCCATCAGCGTCGCACGGCTGTGGATCACGGCGAGAACGGTGCGGTACGCAAGTGATTCTTTGAGCACCTGGTCGTTCCACAGCGTCTCGTTGTAGGGGTGCAGAAAGATGTGGGAGTGAGCCTCGATGAGACCCGGCAGGAGGGTCATGCCTGGCAGCTCGAGGATCTGCGTCCCCGCCGGAACGTCGACCGATGCGGCCGGCCCGACGGCAGCGATCTTCTCGCCGCTGACGAGGACCACCCATCCTTCGTGAGTCCCCGCGCTGACCGCATCGAACACCCGCTGCGGTCGCAGCAACACGCTCTGTGCGGCCGCCGCGCCGCCCTGAGGCGCCGCCAGCACCGGTAAAGCCACGACGACGAGAAAGATCAGAGCGACCGAAGCGAGCCAATGACGCATGAAGCTACCTCCGCCGGCATTGTGTCGCAGCGAGACGGCGCGGGCCAAGGACTGCGGGCATCCTGCCCGCCTGTCGACGGGCACTGGAGTTTGGCCTTTCTCTCTATTCGCGCCAAGTCAGGATCCCCCCTTTCGCAAGTGTGCGCCCAGGTCCCCTCGCCCCGTGCTCCCAACCGGGCGAGCGCGCTGAACAGACCCGCACGGG
>JADGOA010000113.1 GCA_017883215.1 Thermoanaerobaculia bacterium
GCGACTGCCACCGCCGCGCAGAGCACGACCAGGGCACGGATCAGATTTTTCATGGGCGGACAAATTAGCACAGCCGTTCATCCATGTGGCACAGACACTCTTGTCTGTGCGGGTTCGGACCCGGAAGGGCACAGACAAGAGTGTCTGTGCCACAAAGGCATCCCGGGAGGTGAACAAGAACGCCGGCCATCGCTGGCCGGCGTTCGCTCGCATTCGTGAATCGAGAGTGGTGCTAACTGTTGCGCTCGGAGGTCGGAACCGGAGCGGGCGTGGGGCTGACAGGGGGCGCCGGTGATTGAACGTCGGTCGAAGGACCGGAGCCCGGGGCGATCGTCATCTTCTCGCCGCCTGCCTCCTCGGGGTAGTACTCCTTCATCTTGATGTAGTCGGTGCCGGTCTCCTCGATGAGGATCTGGTTCACTTCCCACCCTTCCAGAGTCTCGCGCTCGAGCAGTTTGCGTGCGATCTTGTCGAGAGACGCCTTGTTGTTGGTGATGATCTCCTTGGCAGTGGCATAGGCCTTGTCGAGGATGCGGCGCACTTCCTCGTCGATCTTCACGGCGGTCGCTTCGGAGAAATCCTGGTGCTGCGCGAATTCGCGGCCCAGGAAGATGGCCTCTTCCTTCTTGCCGAACGTGACGGGGCCGAGATCGGACATGCCCCACTCGCAAACCATCCGGCGCGCCATGGCAGATGCGCGCTCGAGGTCGTTGCCGGCGCCGGTGGTGATCTCGTTGAGGAAGACCTCTTCGGCAATCCGGCCGCCCATGAGGACCGCGAGCATCGAATCGAGGTAGCGCCGAGAGTAGGAGTACTTGTCCTCGACGGGCAGCTGCTGCGTCAGGCCGAGCGCTCGGCCGCGCGGGATGATCGTCACCTTGTGCAGCGGATCGGCCGCCGGGAGGATGGCGGCCACGATCGTATGACCCGATTCGTGGTACGCGGTGTTCCGCTTCTCGCGATCGCTCATGACCAGCGACTTCCGCTCGACGCCCATCAGGACCTTGTCCTTGGCGAACTCGAAGTCGACCTGCTGCACTTTCTTCTTGTCGTAACGCGCGGCATTCAGCGCGGCCTCGTTGACCAGGTTCGCCAGGTCGGCGCCAGAGAAACCCGGTGTGCCGCGCGCGAGTACGGTCGGGTCGACATCTTCCGCCAGCGGAATCGTGCGCGTGTGAACGCGGATGATGCCTTCGCGGCCCTTCAGGTCCGGCAGATCGACCACCACGCGGCGGTCGAAACGCCCCGGGCGGAGCAGAGCGGGATCGAGGACGTCGGGGCGGTTCGTCGCTGCGACCAGGATCACGCCGTCATTGGACTCGAAACCGTCCATCTCGACGAGCAGCTGGTTGAGTGTCTGCTCGCGCTCGTCGTGTCCACCGCCGAGTCCCGCTCCGCGATGGCGGCCGACGGCGTCGATCTCATCGATGAAGATGATGCATGGGGCGTTCTTCTTTCCCTGCTCGAACAGGTCGCGGACGCGCGAGGCGCCGACGCCGACGAACATCTCCACGAAATCGGAACCGGAGATCGAGAAGAACGGCGCATTCGCCTCGCCGGCGATGGCACGGGCCAGGAGGGTCTTGCCGGTTCCCGGAGGACCCATGAGCAGAACGCCCTTGGGGATCTTGCCACCCAGCTTCGTGAACTTCTGCGGCTCCTTCAGGAACTCGATGATCTCGTGAGGCTCGAGCTTGGCTTCGTCGACTCCGGCCACGTCCTTGAACGTCACCTTCTTCGCTGTGCCAGTGAGGAGTTTCGCTTTCGATTTGCCGAACGAGAGAGCCTTGTTTCCGCCGGCCTGCATCTGGCGCATGAAGAAGATCCAGAGGCCGATCAGGAACAGGACCGGAGCCCATCCGATCAGCGCGGTGATGAACGGAGTGTCGCCTTTCGGCTCGAATTCCATGATCACTTTCTGCTGCCGGAGCTGGTTGTACATGTCCGGATAGGTCGAAGGTGAATTGAGGTGGAATTCGCGCTTGCCGCCGGGAGCCGTCGCTTTCGTCTCGCCGTGGATCTCATCGCCCCGGATCGTCACCTTCTCGACCTGGCCGGTGTTGACCTTGTCGAGGAACGTGCTGAAGGGGATCAGGTCGCTGGTGCTTTTCGTGGTCTGGAACAAACTCCAGAGCAGGAACACCAGAACGATGATCACCACCCAGAGGAGTGCTCTTTTTACAGTGGAATTCAACGAGTTTCCTCCAGAATGGAAGGCCGATGCTGCAGGCGTGCCACTCGTACACTAACGCGGTTCCGTAACGTTGACCAGAGTGAGGGAAATTCTTGCCGCGGCAGGTACCTGGCCCATCGGCCGGCACGTGAAACAGCCCCCGCGTAGGCAGGAGACGACGGCGCTGGGTTGCGGGTCACCGGGTTGCCGGGTCGAGCTGTCCGGGACGAGGCGTCGCGTGTGCCGACCCGGTGACCTGGCGACTCGGTGACCCGACGCTCCGATCACGGCCTCACGCTGGCGAGAACCACCAGCGTCAGCTGCTCAATCGTCCGATGTACGGCAGGTTTCCGTACCGGTTCTGTAGCTCGAGCCCGTAGCCGCAGTACGAGCCGTTCGTCACCTCGAAAGCCCGGAAGTCAGCCCCGAGATCGATCGTCCGCAGCTCCGGCCGGTCGAGAAGGGCAACGAGCTTCAGCGATGCCGGCCCGTGCATCCTGAGCTGCGAGAGGAAATACGTCTCGATGATGCCGGTCGAGACCACGTCCTTGAGCACGTAGACGTTCCTTCCGGCGATGTTCGTGTAGCTCAGATAGTCGATCCGGACCGCGTCTGCGGTGGCCGTATCGGAGACATCGGAAACCACATCGACGAAGTCGTAGGTGACAGGTCCTGGGACGGTGCGCAGCAGGTCGGCGAGGAAGCACGACGTTCCCTTCAGGATGCCGAGGAGGAAGACCTCGGCGTCGCCGGCGTCGCGCCGGATTTCCGCTCCGAGCTCGCTCATTCGCCGGGCGATCGCTTCAGAGGTGAATACCTGCTCGATCTCGCTCACATCACTCACGCCGACCAGAGGAACTGCCGCGATTGTACATTGGCGAGGTCGGCGGCCGGCAACTGCAGGGCCGGGGTCTTTGCAATCGTCGCACCCCTCCGGGGCATACGCGCTAACTTGGGACCTGTAGGGACGCGCAGCAGACGCTGTCTCAAAAGGCGACCCTCGTGGAGAGCGGACATTCTTGTCCGCTGCCGACGGACATTCTTGTCCGGCGGCTCCCGAGCAGCGTGGCCGACGGCAAGCGACAATCGGCGTTGAGCGGCCGGACACGAATGTCCGGCCGCTGCGGACAGGAATGTCCGCTCTCCACATACCGGTAACTGTCTGAGACAGCCTCTGCAGCGCGTCCCTACGCGGGGCTTGAATCGGACAGGCGGCGAATCGACAGCTCGTAAAGATTGCCGGCATCGGTCGTCACCTTGAAACCGTCCGCGACTTCGATTCCGGCAACCCAGACGATCTCTCCATTCCAGAGGACCAGAGGGATTCGGTCCCGCTCCTCTGCGGCGATCTTCCGATCGATGAGAAAGTCTTTGAGCTTCTTCTCGCCGCCGAGCCCGAGCGGCCGGAAGCGGTCGCCGTCACGTCGATTGCGCACGAGGAATTCGGGTGCGGCGCCTGCCGGGAGCTGAATCAGCTGCGTGGTGCGATCGGCCGAAGTTCGCTCCGAGCCTGCGGCGGCCGGCCGGACTGCGACAGTCGTCGCAATCGTCGGGACGAACGCCGCGGCGCCGCAACCGAAGGCCACTTCGAAGCCGGCGGTCTCGGCTGCCGGCCGGAAGCGCAGGATGAGGAGGCCGTCACGCCGCACCAGCTCGAGCGACTTCGTGACCGTCAGCCGCTGAATCGTTGCCAGCTCGGCGTCGATGCGCTCGAGATCAGCCGCGGAGATCTCGCGCGTCGGATCGAGCCGCTGAATGTGACGAAGAAGAAGAGCGCGTCGAAGCCAGGGATCGTCCGGCCAGCCGGTGAATCGTGTCTGGCCGGCGAGGGCTTCGACGAACGATTTCTCGGCGCTGTCGATGAGGGCTTCGAGAGCCGACCACTGCTGGCGCGCCTGATCGGCGACCACGGCGATGTTTTCGATGGTGCGGGCGTCGTAGGCGCCGAGAGATTCCCGGATTCGAACGCGAAGGTAACGGGGGTCGGCGTTCATCGCGTCGATGCGCGGCGTCACCCCGCGACTTTGGAGAAAGACCTCGATCTCGGCGCGACGGACGCCGAGGAGCGGCCGGATGAAGCCGTCGTCGCGAACGGGATGAATGCCGCGCAATCCGGCGATGCCGCTGCCGGTGAAGAGGCGCATGAGAATCGTCTCGGCCTGGTCGTTCATCTGGTGAGCGGTGGCGATGAATCGCGCGCCGACGTCCGCGCGGATCTCCTGCAGCCGCGAAGTCCGGATCGCGCGCGCCGCTGCCTCGACGCCGTGGCTGCGGACGGCGTCGGAATCAAGCGAGCCATCGGCAACATGAAACGGCACGCCGAGGCGTTCGCACGTGGAGCGGACAAAGGCCTCGTCCTCGTCAGCCTCGGCGCCCCGGATGTGATGGTTCACGTGTCCGCATACGATTTCGAATCCGTCGTCGCGGAGGTCTGTGATCGCAAGCAGGAGCGCCGTCGAGTCGGCTCCGCCGGAGACGGCGACCAGAATCCGGCAAGGCCCGATCCGGTACACGTCGAAGAAACGCCGCAGCGCCTCAGGCAGCATCGCCTTAGATTAACCCGCATTTCTGCCCCGCCTGGTCTGGGGGGAGTGCGGGGCGTCTCGCCCGGCATCGCCGGGCATCCCGCGCCCTGCGACCGTCTCCTGACGAAAGCGATCCGGCGCGGGACGCCGGATCGCGGCGGGTGAGGCGCCCGCACTCCCGCGTCGAGCGAGAAGTGACGTGCATCACATCGCCATGTGGCCTATTATCGCGAGGTGATGCGGTGCCATGTCTACAATCGGCACATGTCGAAAAGGTTCTCTGCAAGGCCGGCGAAGCAGTATGCGCCGTCGGAAAACGACATGACAATAAGAAAGCCGGCCGCCCGTAAGCTGCCGGCTATGCACGATGTTAAGTTGGTGGCGGTGCCCAGATTTGAACTGGGGACCTAGCGCTTATGAGACGCCCGCTCTGACCAGCTGAGCTACACCGCCAAGGGGGAGGAGCGCCGGGATTGTAGGAACAGTCCGGCTGACCGTCAAGGCTATACTCAAACAGCGGATCGTGCTGGATATTTCGAAATGGCGGGCATGGACGAGCGGGTTTGCAGCGGATGCGGCGACACCGAGGAAGTAGCCATACTCGAGCGGTGTCAGGTGTGTCAGAAGTGGTATTGCCCCGACTGCGTCTACCGCTCGACCGGCCGGCGGTTCTGCTCGAGCCAGTGCGCGAAAGCCTTTTTCTACGGAGACATGGATGACCTCGAAGACGACATTAGACCCGATGAGCTCCCCGACGACGATTGATATCGAACCGGCCGCCGGCCGGGCATCACTGACGCATCGACCCCGCCGCCTGCGACGGAGCGAGGGCATTCGCGCGCTCGTCCGCGAGACGATCGTCCGCCCCGACGACCTGATTTACCCGCTGTTCGTCGTCCCCTCGACGCGGCCGCGCGTGGAGATCGGCTCGATGCCGGGCGTGTGGCACCTGCGCGTGCGCGAGGTCGTCGACGAGGCGAAACGCGCCGCCGACAACGGCATCAGGGCCGTCCTTCTTTTCGGCATCCCCGAGCACAAGGATGCCATCGGCTCTTCGTCCTGGGATCCGAGCGGGCCCGTGCAGGCCGCGACCGAGGCCATCAAGAGCGCCATCCCGGGGATGACGGTGATGACCGACGTCTGCATGTGCGAGTACACCGATCACGGGCACTGCGGCGTGATCGTCGATCGCAAAGGCGTCAAGGACGTCGACAACGACCAGACGCTCGCGCTTCTGGTGAAGCAGGCGCTGTCGTTCGCCGCCGCCGGCGCCGACTTCGTCGCCCCCTCGGACATGATGGACGGCCGCATCGGCGCGATCCGGCACGCCCTCGACTCTCGCGGGCTGACAGACGTCGGGATCATGGCCTACTCGGCCAAGTTCGCCTCAGGCTTCTATGGCCCCTTCCGCGAGGCAGCGGAGTCGGCTCCGCAGTTCGGCGATCGCCGCACCTACCAGATGGATCCGGCGAACGGCCGCGAAGCCGTCCGGGAGATGCAGCTCGACTTCGAGGAAGGCGCAGACATGATCATGGTCAAGCCGGCGCTCTCGTATCTGGACGTGATCCGCGCGGCGCGCGAGAACTTCCCGCTGCCGATCGCCGCGTACAACGTGAGCGGCGAGTACTCGATGGTCAAGGCGGCCGCCGAACGCGGATGGATCGACGGACCGCGCGTCATGAACGAGATCCTGACCTCGATCAAACGCGCCGGTGCTGATCTGATCATCACCTACCACGCCGTGGAGTTCGCAGAGACGTACAAGGGCTGAGCAGCGATTCTCAAGACGCAGAAACGGCGGCGCGAGCCGCCGTTTTCTTTTGGAGTGCGGACGTCCTCGTCCGGCGGTACTGGACACTCACACACGATCGGACGAGGACGTCCGATCGTTGCGGACGAGGACGTCCGCACTCCTCGCTATCCGCACCACACGACGCTCACGGCGTCGGGGTGGTCGATCGAGTAGCCGTCTTCCTCGGCGTCGTACTCGATGACCGCGCCGTCGAGCTTCGACGCGGCCATGTCGTCGAGGGCGATGGGAATTCCGCCGACGTCGAGCAGGTGATCGCCGTCGATCGGCTCGTCGGCGTAACTGAGGCGATAGCCGCTGCCGCCGCAGCCGGTCGTGAAGGCGATGCGCAGCATCCGTCCCTCCAGATCCCGGGGAAGGTGTTCGGCGGCTTCGGCGGAGAGGGAAAGTGTCATAGACGCGGGCCGTGGACGATTCGCGATTCGGCGTCCTCGCGCTTCCACCAGTCGGCGTCGCCGCGGATGAGCAGGAGCTCACGCTCCAGCTCGACGACGTGCGAGCGCTTCACGGCGATGAGGAAGACCAGCAGATTGTGATCGACTTCGGCGGCGTTGCGGCTGAGCTCCTCCAGCCGCCGCTGCATCGTCTTTTCGCGCGCGATCAGGAACTCGGCCGATTCGCGGAACGAGAGGTCGCCTTCGAGGATCTGTCCGAACGAGAGATCCGCGCCCAGGGTGGTCTTGATGCGCGCGCCGGCGGCGTTGATCTTCTCTTCGAGCAGATCGCGATCGAGCCGTTCGTCGACCGCGAAATCCTTGAACATGGCGGCCGTCATGGGGTTGGGGAGGCTCTCGGCGAACTTCTCGAACATCTTGTAAGCCTCGACCGTGTACTGCATGAGCAGATTCAGCTGCTGCGAGTTCATGCTGGGGGCGGCGGTTTCAACAGCGGTCATCGATCCCTCTTTCAGGTTGCTGGTTGCTCATGACATGAGCTGAGGAGCTGCAACTATCAACTTCACTCGATTTTTGCCACTTTCACGATCACATCGCCGCGCAGTTTGGCCTGGCAGGAGAGCCGGTAGGGCGGCTCCAGCTCTTTGTACGTCTCGTCCGGCGTTGGCGGGGTGAGATTCTCCCATCCTTCGACGACCTCGATCCTGCAGGTCCCGCACGCACCGTCACCGCCGCAAACGCTGCTCACGCGCACGTTCATCGCCGCAGCGCACGAAAGAACGGTCCTGCCTTCGGGAAACTCTGCCGCTTTCCCCTCATCCAGGAATGTCAGTCGCGGCATCGGCGGGCGATTCTACGGCACGATGTGCCATATAGGAACTGCGCACGAGAGGCGCGGACTCGACGTGGTGAAACCCGAGCGCCTTTGCCTCTCCTCCCAATGCGGCGAACTCTTCCGGCGTGTAGTAGTGCCTCACAGGATGGTGGTTGCCCGTCGGAGCGAGATATTGGCCCATGGTGAAGACGTCCACGCCCGCTTCTCGAAGATCGGAGGCGACGGCGAGGATCTCCTCCTCGGTCTCGCCGAGACCGAGCATCAGGCTCGACTTCGTGAGCATGCCGGGGTTCCGTTCCTGGCCGGCCCAGCGAAGCACGTCGAGCGAGCGCTCGTACTTCGCCACCGGACGCACAGCCGGGTAAAGGCGCGGCACGGTCTCGACGTTGTGAGCAAGGACTTCGGGCCTGGAGAGGACGACTCTCCGCAGCGCGTCGCGATTTCCTTCGAGGTCCGAGATGAGCACTTCGACCGTGGCGGCGCACTGCGCGCGGACGGCGTCGACGGTCCGGGCGACGTATTCCGCTCCGCCGTCCGGCATGTCGTCGCGATTCACCATGGTGATGACCGCGTGCCGCACGCCCATCCTGGCGACGGCCTCGGCGACTCGACGGGGCTCGTCGGGATCGGCGAAGCCAGGCTTCCCCTTCTCGACCGCACAGAACGTGCAGCGGCGCGTGCAGATCTCGCCGAGGATCATGAATGTCGCCGTCCCCGCGCTCCAGCATTCGAAGATGTTCGGGCAGCGCGCTTCCTGGCAGACCGTGTTCAGAGCGAGATCGTTCATCAGCTTCGAGACGGGGAGCTGATCGAGGTCACCGGGGACCCTGATCTTCAACCACTCCGGACGGATGCCGGCGCGGCGGTTGATCGGTTTCGGGTCGGCGTTGCTCATTGTCGGTGGCGAGGTCACGAGGTCGCGAGGTCGCGAGGTATGGTCGTTCCCGGTGCAGAGTGCAACTCCACGACTTCGGCGCCGTTCAGTTGGCGCTGCAGCCGCTCGAGCGCTTCGCGATCGTCCGTCCAGCGGATCCTGTTCAATGCCTCTTCGAAGGTGAACCAGCCGCTGGCATCGTGCTCTTCGGCGTCCACTCGGATGGGGAGAGTGGAGTCGAGCTCTGTCTCGAACGCGACTTCGCTTGCGATGATCGGTGCTCCGTGCTGCGAGGCGAGGTATTGCGACTCGATCATGAACGACTGCGTCAGTCCCATGGCCACCGCAGGGGCGGTGTACCCCGTCTCTTCCAGCATCTCGCGCGCCGCGGCCGCTGCGGGCGACTCGCCGGCCTCGATGGCTCCGGTGATCGGCTGCCAGAAGTTGCCGCGCTCGGGACGGCGGTGGAGCAGCAGGATGCGATGCTGGTCGTCGTGAACCATGATCTTGATCAGCTGGATGGTCTCCGGACGGACGACGAGCTGGCGCTCGAAAACCTCGGCGAACTTCGCCGCCACGATGTCGCGAACTTCCTGCTGCGGCACCGGCCGGCCGGTCTCGTGCTCGATCGAGGTGACTCCGCTCCCCCTCAGTCCGCACGGCGTGATGAGCCGGAAGTGATCGAGATTCGTGCCGGCGTTCAATGCGAACCCGTGCGATGTGACCCATCGCGCGATGCGGACGCCGATCGCGGCGATCTTGTTGTTGCCGATCCAGATTCCGCGCTTGCCGTCGAGGCGTGTCGCCGTGATCCCGTACTCGGCGACGGTGCGGATGAGAACTTCCTCGAGTCTGGTGACGTACTTGCGAACGTCGCGTTTGCCTTCGCCGAGGTGGATGATCGGGTATCCGACCAGCTGGCCGGGACCGTGGTAGGTGATGTCGCCGCCGCGCGTGGTCTCGAAAAAACGGACGCCTTCGGATTTGAGCCGATCATCGGAAGCGAGCAGGTTGGCCCGATTGCCGCCGCGGCCCAATGTGATGACCGGCGGATGTTCGAGAAGGAGGAACTGATCGGGCAGCTCGTCTCGCTGCCGCATCTCGACCAGTTTCTGCTGCAGCTTCATCCCGTTTTCGTAAGTCACGAGATGAAGCTGTCGGAGCTCGCACGTGCGCATAGGCGGGAATGTAAGCGTATCGCGAGAAGGAGGCATTCCCGTAACGAGTTCGTTCCCGTCATCCTGAGCGAGGTGGCGCGTGCGGGCGTGAGCGAAGCATCTCGAGATGCCGAGAGCGTGGCTCGATGAAAGCCCTTCGTATCTTGAGATCCTTCGCCGCGGCTTCGGCGACTCAGAGGCTGTGCAGAAATCGAATTCACCACAGAGGCACAGAGAGCACAGAGACTGTTCCTCTGCCTTTCTTTCTCTGTGTCCTCTGTGTCTCTGTGG
>JADGOA010000466.1 GCA_017883215.1 Thermoanaerobaculia bacterium
ACGCGATCCTCGGGCTTGACGTAGTTCGCGTCGCCTTCCTTCACGCCGAACGCGGTGTACCAGGCGTCGACGTTCCGGAGCGGAGCGAACGCGCGGATCATGCCGGGCGAGTGCGGATCGGTGGTGATCTGCTGGCGAAGGGCGTCGTCGCGGACCAGCGTCCGCCACACCTGGCCCCATCCGAGAAACACCCGCTGCTCGCCGGTGAAACCGTCGATCACGGGAGCGGGCTGGCCGTTCAGCGAGCGGGCATAGGCGTCCAGGCCTAACAGGATGCCGCCGAGGTCGCCGATGTTCTCGCCCATCGTCATTTTGCCGATGATGTGCAGGCCGGGGAGCTGCGGGAAGGTGAATGCTTCGTACTGCGCGCCGAGCCTGGCGGCCTGCACTTCGAACTTCGCCGCGTCTTCAGGCGCCCACCAGTCGCGCAGCATGCCGCTGCCGTCTGACTTGCGTCCCTGATCGTCGAACCCATGCGTGATCTCGTGGCCGATGACGCCTCCGATCGATCCGTAGTTCACGGCCGGGTCGGCCTTCGGATCGAAGAACGGCGGCTGCAGAATGGCCGCGGGGAAGACGATCTCGTTCTTCACCGCCGAGTAGTAGGCGTTGACGGTCTGCGGAGTCATTCCCCACTCGCCCTTGTCGACCGCCTTGCCGATGCGGTTCACCTCGTACGCCCAATCGAACTTCGCCACGCGTTCGGCATTGCCGACGAGGTCTCCCTCGCGCACCTGCAGGCTGGAGTAGTCGCGCCACTTACCCGGATAACCGATCTTCACGCCGAACTTCGCCAGCTTGTCGAGAGCTTTCGCCTTCGTCTCCGGCTGCATCCACTGGAGGTTTTCGATGCGGACCTTCAGCGCGGCGCGGAGGTCTCCCACGAGCTTCTCCATCTTCGCCTTCGATTCGGCGGGGAAATACTGGCCGACGTAGGTCCGGCCCACCGCTTCGCCCATCGAGCCTTCGGCGGCGCCGACGGCGCGCTTCCAGCGAGGGCGCTGCTCCTGCGCGCCGGTGAGGAACTTCGAGCGGAACTCCCAATGGGTGTCGACGAAGCGCCTGGAAAGGAGCGGCGCCGCGTCATCGGCGAGATGGAACGCCTGCCACGCCTTGAGCGTCGCCACCGGCGTGTCGGCGAAGATCCTGGCCAGCTTCGGAAGGGCCGTGTTCTGACGCACCACCGCGCGGTCGGCCTTCTCGATTCCCGCTTCCTTGAAGTAGAGGCCCCACGGGAATCCCGGAGCGTTCTTCTCGAGGTCGGCGACGGTCATCGGGTTGTACGTCTTGTCCCGATTGCGGCTCTCGGCGCGCGTCCAGTGCGCGTCGGCGATCTTCGTCTCCATGGCCACGATGTCGGCGGCGTTTTTCTCCGGCTCTTCCCATCCGATGAGGCGGAGCATGTCGGCGACGTACTTCTGGTAACGCTCCTTCTGCGGCTTGAAGTTGTCGCGAAGATAGAACTCGCGATCGGCAAGGCCGAGGCCCGACTGCGAGAGGTAGAGCGTGTACTTGTCGGGGTTCTTGGCATCGTCGGAGACGCCGGCGCCGAAGAACGACCTGCCGAAGGAGACCGAGGAGCGGCCCATCAGGCGGGCCACGTCATCGCGGGTCTTGGCCTTCTCGATGGCGGCCAGGTACGGCTGGATCGGCTTGGCGTCGAGCTTCTCGGCGGTGGCCTCGTCGAGGAAGGTACGGTAGATGGCCGCCACCTTCGCCTCGTCGGAGCCGGTCTTCAGCTTCTTGTCAGCGGCCCATCCGTCGAGGATCGTGCGCACGCGAGCCTCGGAGAGGTCGCGCAGCAGCATGAACGCGCCGAAGCTCGTCTTGTCTGGCGGAATCTGCGCGGTAGCCGCCCACTTGCCGTTGACGTAGCGGAAGAAGTCGTCGCCCGGCTTGACCGCAGGGTCCATCCCGGCCAGGTCGATGCCCCACGTACCGTATCGCGTGGCCGTGGTCGACGCAGCAGGAGTGGAGCTCGTGTCGGCTCCCCCTTCCAGGAGGGAGACCATCGTGCAGTCGCGGTCGAGACATGGCTCGTCTGCGCGTGCAGTGGTGCTTGTGAAAAGAGAAAGCACCGCAATCGCGGAGATCGCGGAAATAACAAACCTGGAGATCATCAATTGGTTTCCTCTCGTGTTTGCTAGTTGGACCTGGCCTTGGACGGGGCCGGGAAACGCGCGAAAAGAGGTCGGCGTCCGGAGAATATTCGCACAGCAACGCTCAGGGCGGGTAGGAGGCGGCGCGCGGAGCACAGGATTTCGGCGTTCCGGTGGGGTGCGAGCCACGCAGTCTCTACGTTCGACATCGATTTCCGTTGAAGGGTCGCGCGGTTTCACCATCGAGGCACGGAGGACACGGAGGAGCGGAGAGTAGGCGCAGATCTGAGGCCGCGAACGCTGACGTGTGTCGCCGTCTCCCGCCTGGGGAAAACAACGCGCGTCCCGGTCCCCTCGCCCCGTGCTCCCAATCGAACGGCCGCACTGAACCGATCCGCACGGGGCGAGGGGATGAAGGGGAGTGGGGTCGTGACGATGGGCGAAAAACACGGAAATCACAAAGAAGCGAGCGGGTATTCCGGTACCCCACTCCCCTTGCATCCCCTCGCCC
>JADGOA010000114.1 GCA_017883215.1 Thermoanaerobaculia bacterium
ACGTTAGTAGTACAGAGAACACAGAGAGCACAGAGAGCACAGAGAGCACAAAAAAGAAGGCAGAAGCCAGGATCCGATCCTGGTCTCTGCCTTCGGTTATGTCTTCTGTGTGCTCTCTGTGCCTCTGTGGTGAAACCCCTACGCCAGCAGAATGTGCACCGAAGGCCTCGCGGTGGCGAGCTCGGTCTTGAACGCGTTCATCGCCCGGATGGTGTACTGGAACCGCTTGCCCGCGGAACTATTCGATGCTCCACCGGAAAGCTGCCGGTGCGGACGAGCAGCGCCGGGGCGCTTCGACCGGAAGGTCGCCATGCCGAACGGAGAAGGACGATCGAACTCGATGATCAACTCGTCGATGATCACATCCGCGCCGCCGAGGTAACGGAAGTCCCACTCGATGCCCTCGGCGGGCCGCAGTGTCACTTCGATCGGGCTGACGGAGAGGAACACGCGTCCACCACCCTGCTCCACGTCGATGCGCACCGGAACCGTGCGCACGGCCGTATGCGCGAGATCCTCAGGCCGGATCAGACGGTCCGACGACGCCGGCGGAGCGGCGACGAGCGACGGTGCCTCCGCGCGCGGCGGAGCCGGGATGAACGACGAGGGACGCGGCTTGTCCTGGACGAACCAGTTCGCCACGGCCGCGCCGGTCGACTGCAGGCGCGTCCGCGGTCGTCGCGTGCGCTTCTTGTCGCTTGCATCGCTGCCGGCGATCGCCTTTGCAGCTTTCGCCGCGACCGGGATTGCCGCTGCGACTGCTGCGACCTTTACGACCGTCTTAGCAGCCTTGGCGACCGGTTTCCCAGTCGCACCATGTTTGGCAGCAGCCTTCGCAGGCTTCGCCGGCTTGCTGGTCTTAACCGCCTTCGCGGCTTTGGCCGGCTTGGCGGATCTCGTTGCCTTCGCAGGCTTTGCAGCCTTTGTGGGCTTCGATTTGACCGGCTTGACTGCCTTGGCTGCTGGTTTCGGCGGCTTCGCCTTACTTACCGATTTTGACGGTTTCGCTGGCGCCTTCTTCTTTGCCGGCGCACTCTTCGGACGTGCCGCTGCGTTCTTCGCCACGCTCTTCTTTGCGGGGGTGGCCGCCTTTTTTGCCTGCACCTTCGCCATTCGTCCCTCTCCCGCGAATCCGCTGGAAAATGAATGGCGCAATATAGCAGCGGCTCAGCCGTAGATCCAGTGATCTTTCATAGGGTTGCGCCTGAGCACGGCAAATACCCCACAATTGACCGTCCCCGATCGAGGACGCGCCGGGGTCCCCTTCGCTCTCGCCCTACCCTCCGATTTCGGCCTTCAGCACATCGCGGAGCTGCTCCGCAACGCGGCGGGTCAGCGCGGCGTCTTCTCCCTCGACCATGACCCGGACGAGGTTCTCGGTTCCGGAGTAGCGCACCAGGATGCGACCGCGGCCGCCGAGCTCACCGTGGGCGGCAGCGAGCGCCGCCTGATATCGCGGCAACGTTTCCAGCGCCGGCTTCGCGCCGACTTTCTCGTTGAGCAATAGCTGGGGCATCGGTTCAAACGTCACCAGCTCGGAGAACCGGCGCGGCAAGCCTGCGAGAATCTCGCCGAACACCAGCGCGGTATGAATCCCGTCGCCGGTCGTGTGCACCGTCAGATCGATGATGTGGCCCGACTGCTCACCGCCGATGACCGCTCCGTTCGCGAGCATCTGCTCGAGTACGTACTTGTCGCCGACCTGAGCGCGATCGAGCGCGATCCCGTCGGACGCGAGCTGCTTCTCGAAACCGAAGTTCGACATGACGGTCGTGACGACACGGTTGCCGCGGAGACGTCCTTCGCGTTTGAGGTACTGCGCCCACAAGTAGATGATCTCGTCGCCGTCGCGGATTCGCCCTTTGTCGTCTGCGAAGATGGCGCGATCGGCATCGCCGTCGAAGGCGACGCCGAAATCGGCGCCCCTGGCCACGACAGCCGCGGCCAGGCCCTCCGGGTGGAGCGCGCCCGAGCCCTCGTTGATGTTTCGCCCGTCCGGCTTATCGTTGATGATCGAAACGTCGGCGCCGGCGCGGCGGAAGACCTCGGGGGCAATGCGGTATGCGGCGCCGTTCCCGGCATCGAGCACGACGCGTTTTCCGGCGAGTGCGTTCGCCTTCACACCGGAGGCGAGAAAACGCTCGTACTGCTCGATCAACGCCGGACTGTCGCGGAGCGGCGTCTCCGGAGTGATGGCGTCGTCGCGGCGCAGCTCGCGCAGCTCGTCTTCGATCTGCTCCTCCACAGCGTCGGGAATCTTCATGCCGTCGTGGCCGAAGATCTTCACGCCGTTGTCTTCGAACGGATTGTGCGACGCCGAGATCGAGATCGCAGCCGCCGCGTCGGACGTCCTGCAGAGGTAGGCGACGCCGGGTGTGGGAATGACTCCGATCAGCGTGGCACTGCCGCCGCCCTTGCAAACGCCGGCGGCGAGAGCGCGCGCGATCTCCTGGCCGGACTCGCGCGTATCCATTCCGAGAAGGATGCGCGGCCCGACCATGGCATTGGAAGAACCGTTTGCCATCGCGCCGGAGGCCAGCCGGTGCGCGAGCGCTTCCCCGAGGGCGAACATGGTGGGCTGATCGAGCGGATACTGCCGTGCCTTCCCGCGGATCCCGTCAGTACCAAAGAGGACTCTCATTTCGCCTTCCGTTTCGATGTGGTGGTGTCGCTGGTCGGCGCTGTTGCCACCGGTCCGCTCGTTTCTGTATCCGGATTGGGGCCGAACCTGGGCAGCACCGGAACCGTGACCAGAACCGTCAGCGGCTGGATCACTCGGACGAGCGGGGAGTCGGAAACCACCCCGACGCTTTGCGTGAACGTGTCGGTGCGGCCGGACATGATTATCCGCTCCGTCGCTACTTCGCTCGTGTTGCGGATCTGCGAGCCGGGGCCGGAGACGAGCACCTGGTCGGGCTCCACTGTGGGCTGGCCGGCCACGAACTCGTCCGGCACCTGGCCGACGAGGAACGGCCGGACGCGGACCACGCGTTGCCGCAGCTGTTCGATGTGGAAGCGCAGCTTGTTCGGGTCGACGGAGATGACCTCCACTTCAGGCGGGACGTTGATGGCCTGGGGGCGCAACGTGATGGTCGCTTCGCCTCCCTGGGCCCAGCTGAGGTCGAGAGTCACCTCGAGATTCTGTGATGACAGCGATCGCAGATCGGAGGCGCGGCCGCGCAGGCGCACGCTGACGGTGTCCGGAAGCTGCGTGGTAATGACGAGGTCGCGCGGCATCCGCACCACCGACAGAGGCGCGGCAAACGCCCGCTCCGATACCGGCTCGAGCCGCGGGGAGGTGACGAAGAACCACAATACCGCGGCCAGAAAGAGTGCCACGATCTTCAGTCCCCAGCTCGACAGGGCGTTCTTCATGCACCGCTCCCGAAACGCCCCACCAGTTCCGCGTGCAGCGACTCACGGGTGAGGTTCTCCCTCAACGTTCCTTCCGATGCCGTGGCTACGGAACCGTTTTCCTCGGAGACGACGATGATCAGCGCGTCGGTCTCTTCGCTCAGACCGAGGGCGGCGCGATGCCGCGTGCCATGCGCAAGCTTGGGGTCGTCGGCGGACGTGAGCGGCAGAAGCGCACCGGCCGTGGCGATGCGATCCTCGCGGACCAGCACCGCGCCATCGTGCAGCGGGCCGCCCGGCGTGAAGATGCTGACCAGCAGTTCCGTCGTGAGCAGTCCGTCGATCGATCTGGCCCCTTCTTCGTACGAGCGCAGAGTCTGCCCTCCCTCGATGACGATCAGAGCGCCGATGCGTTTCGAGGCGAGGATCTCGCACGCGTTGACGATCGACTCCACCGGCACGCCACCGCGCCGCCGCCTGAAGAAAGAGGCCAGCGGATTTCCACCCATGCGCGCCAGGCCGCGGCGGATCTCCGCCTGGAACAGCACGATCACCGCGAACGGAAGGTAGAAGAGAATCTCTCGCGAGATCGCCTCGAGCGCCAGGAGCCTGAAGGCGCGGGCGATGAAAAACGTCGAGCCGAGGATCATCAGCCCGATGGAGATCTGCATGGCCCGGGTTCCCCGGATCAGCGCCAGGATCGAATAGATGATCACCGCCACGACGATGATGTCGACGGCGTCGCGCCAGGTGAACTGGAGCGTCAGCAGACGGTCGAAAAGGTTCATCGAGCCGCTCCGCCGGCGCTGCGGTAGTGCGGGCGTCCACGTCCGCAGTGGCCGGGTCTCCCGCCCGGCGGTCGTCGATCTTCGCGAGTGAGCGATCGGACGAGGACGTCCGATCGCTGCGGACGAGGACGTCCGCACTCCGGCCTCATCGTCGCTCCTCGATTGCTGCCAGCACGCGGAGGAAGTCTACCGTTTCGCGAACGTCGTGCACGCGCACGACCGCAGCGCCGCCGCGAAACGCCGCCGCCACCGCGGCCAGCGATCCGGCCGCTCGCTGCGGACCGGCGTCGCGTCCGGTGATGTGGCCGACGAACGCCTTTCGCGAAGCGCCGACGACCAGAGGAGCGATGTCCGTCAATTCCGAGCAACGCGCCAACAGCTCGAGATTGTGGACGTATGTCTTGGCGAATCCGATCCCGGGATCGACGAGGATGTTCTCCGGCGCAACGCCCGCGCGAATCGCCGCCTCGCGCAACTCGCCGAGCTCGCGCCCGACCTCGCTGACCACGTCGTCGTAGACGGCGAGCTTCTGCATCGTGCGCGGATCGCCGCGCATGTGCATGAGGATCGCCGGAACGCCTCGCCTCGCTGCCAGTGCGGCCATGGCCGGATCGTGGCGGAAGGCGCTGACGTCGTTGATGATGTCCGCTCCCGCATCAAGCGCCGCCACGGCCACGGCGGCGTTGCGCGTGTCGACGGAGATGGCCACGTCGCTGCGCCGGCGTATCTGTTCGACGACCGGCGTGACGCGATCCAGCTCCTGTTCGATCGACACCGGTATGGCGCCGGGCCGGGTCGACTCCCCGCCCACGTCGACGATCGCGGCACCATCGGCTTCCATCCGCAGCGCCGCGTCGATCGCCGTCTGCCGCTCGAAGTGAGCTCCCCCGTCGGAGAAGGAATCCGGCGTTACGTTCACGATGCCCATGACCACCGGGTTGGCGGTCAGTGCCACGCTTCGATCGCGCGGAAGCCGCAACGAACGCGGGGCCTGTGTCGGATGATGTGATGCGGCAGGATTGGTCACGCTCTGCTTTGCTGAAGCTAGCGATCTTCCTCGCGCCGGATGCGCGCGCCGAGCTTGTTCAGCCGCTCGTCGATGCGCTCGTAACCGCGGTCGATCTGATTGACGTTGTGAATCATGCTCTCGCCCTTCGCACAGAGCGCAGCCAGCAGCAGCGCCATTCCGGCGCGAATGTCGGGGCTGGAGATTTCCGCTCCCTGCAGGCGGTTGCCGCCGACGATGATGGCGCGATGGGGGTCGCACAGGATGATGCGCGCTCCCATCGAGATCAGCTTGTCGGTGAAGAACAGCCGCGACTCGAACATCTTCTCGAAGATCATGGCCGTCCCTTCGGCCTGCGTAGCCACGACCACCATGATGGAGAGGAGATCGGCGGGGAACAGCGGCCAGGGGCCGTCGTCGATCTTCGGCACGGCGGCGCCGATGTCGTAGCGCACCCGCAGTTCCTGATCTCTGGGAACGCGGATGTTGCCGCCCTCGACGCGGATCTCCACTCCGAGCTTCTCGAGCATGTGCCGCACGGCGTACATGTGCTCGGGAACGGCGTCCTCGATGAGCAACTCGCTGCGCGTGACGACGGCCAGGCCGATGTACGACCCGACCTCGATGTGATCGCTGGGGATATGGAACTCGCCGCCGTGCAGCGAGTCCACGCCGCGGATGGTGAGCGAGTTCGTGCCCATTCCCTCGATCTGCGCGCCGAGAAGATTGAGGAACCGGCAGAGGTCCTGGACGTGCGGCTCCGCCGCGGCGTTGTAGATGGTCGACGTCCCCTCAGCCAGCACCGCGGCGGTGATGGCGTTCTCCGTGGCGGTGACCGAGGCCTCGTCGAGGAACATCTTCACGCCACGAAGGGTGCGGACGCTCATCCGGTATTCGTAGGCGGAGACTTCGATCTGTGCGCCGAGACTCTCCAGAGCCAGGAGGTGCGTGTCCACGCGACGGCGGCCGATGGCATCGCCACCAGGCTTGGCCACGGAGGCCGCGCCGCACCGCGCGAGCAGCGGCCCCGCCAGAAGAATCGACGCCCGGATCTTTTTCGAGAGCTCAGGGTCGGGATTCGAAGAAATCTCCCCCTTCGCCTCGATGCGAACGACGTTCTTCTCGATCCGCTCGATCGTCGCTCCGATTCCCTCCATGATCTGCAGCATCACCCGCACGTCCTGGATGTCGGGGAGATTACGCAGCACGACCGGTTCATCGGTGAGCAGGCAGGCTGCAAGGATCGGCAGAGCGGCGTTCTTGTTTCCACCCGGCCGGATGGTCCCCTCGAGCCTCCGGCCGCCCTCGACGATGAAGCGTTCCATGGTCGGAGGCATTCTATGCGAGGGGTCGGTGCTCGGTGGTCGGTGGTCGGGGCTCGGGAGCGCCGGAAGGGGTCGCTGGGGAGGGCGCGAGGTGAGCCATGTCTCGAGCGTGCTCGTACGGTCCTTTCCTGAACACGCTTGCAGGTCGCCTCTCCGAGCACCGAGCACCGACCACCACCTTCCAATCCCCCCTCCCATGCCGTATCTTGAAACCCATGATCGTCGCTCCACTCGGATCGGGAAGCGCGGGGAATTCTTACTACTTCGAGAGCGACGGAACCGGGATCCTCGTCGACGCTGGATTCGGCACGCGGGAGACGAAAAAGCGGCTCGCCATCGTCGGACGCGAGCCCGAATCGATCCGGGCCATCGTCCTCACTCACGAACACCACGACCACATCCACGGAGCGGAGCGGATCGCGCGGAAATACGGCATCCCGGTCTATCTCACCCGCGGAACGCTCGAAGCGTCATCAATCGACGCCGAGGAGACGAAGGTCGTGGTCTTCGACAACAACACCACGTTCTCGATCGGTGAGTTGAACGTACACCCCTGCAGCACCGTGCACGATGCCGCCGACTCGGCCTGCTTCGTGATCGAGTCGGGCGACGGCACACGAATCGGACTGGCCAGTGACCTCGGCTGCGCCGACGAAGCCGTCATCCGTCACCTCGCCCGCTGCGACGGCCTCTTCTTCGAGGCGAACCACGACCTCGACATGCTCCGCCTCGGCACCTATCCGTGGTCGCTCAAACGCCGGATCATGTCGCGCTACGGCCACCTCTCGAACGACGATTCCGTGGCCGCGCTGCAGCGGTTGATCGACGCCGAGCTGAAGACGCTCTGCCTCATTCACCTCTCGCAGAAGAACAATCACGAGTCGATCGTGCGCGAGATGGCCACGGCGCTGCTCGACCGGAGCGGCGCCCGGCTCGATCTCGCGATCGCCAAACAGCACGAGCCGACCGGCGTCTTCGATATCGCCCGCCACAGCGGTCCACTTCCGATCGAGCGTCCCCTTCACACGCAGATGGCCTTGTTCCAGTAGACAGGCGGCGGACCGCAGACCGCAGTTGGCCGACGTTCTGCCGTCTGCGGACCGCGGTCCGCGGTCCGTCGTATGATCCGCGTATGAAAGCGATCGTCACCGTCGAGCTCAAGCCCTCTGTTCTCGACCCTCAGGGGAAGGCCATCCAGCACTCGCTGAGCTCGCTTGGTTTCTCGGGCGTGGAAGATGTGCGGGTCGGAAAGATGTTCAAATTGACGCTTGCGGACGGTGGGCAGTCACGAGAAAGTGTTGAGTCTCAGATTCGACAGATGTGCGAGCGACTCCTCGCGAACACGGTCATCGAAACCTTCTCCTACACACTCGAGAGGTAAACTCGTACAGCTCGTCCTGCTCACCTTCTCCGCGGGCGCTCTCCTGTTTGCCGCGGACACGCTTCCGCCGCAACTCGATTCCGTCACCACACGCGACCAGAAGGTCATTCACCGCTGGAGCCTTCCGGGCGAACCGCGCGGGCTGGCCATCGGCAGCGACGGCACGATCTATGTCGGGCTCGCTCAGCCGCAGGCCGTGCTCGCCATCGACCCGAAGAGCGGCGCGATCAAGAAAAAGGTCGTCCTCGACTCCGCAGACATCGCTTCGACCAAAGAGCTCGTCACGCTGCGGACGAATCCCGAGCGAACGCGGCTCTACATTGCCAACGGCAGCGACGAAAGCGCGACGATCCTGTCGCTGCCCGACCTGGCCGTCCTTCGAGAGATCACGACGGAGGGCGAGCCGCTTCGGGATGCCCTTCCGGATCCTCGCGGTCGGTATCTTTTCCTGCTCGGCCGCAGCGTCCACGTTTACGACATCCAGGGCGAGACCGAGATTCACACGATTGCACTGACCGAACCGATGGCGATCGCCATCAGCTCGAACGGCTCCACGCTCGCCGTGGTGGCCAACAACGACTTCGGCAACGCCAAGGCGACGGCGGTGGCGCTGTACGACACGACGAATTTCCGCGAGCTCGTGCGCGATCCGCTGCAGACGACCGAGCGCATCGAAGCCGCTCTGTTCGCCGATGGCGATCGCTCTCTGGTCGCCATCAGCTCGGATCACCTCTTCGAGAAGGAGCTCGTCACCAGGCCGGCCAAGGCCATGGTCGCCGGCGCGAACGGCACCATGAGAATGCCCATCGAATTCGGCGATCTCGTCAACAGCCAGCGCATCTGCCTCCCGGACAAGAGCGGCCCGCAGATCCTCGCGGCCGCCGGCGGCAACCAGATCGTCTTCGCCGAACGACGCTGCAACAGCAGCGGAGCGTTCAGCGGCTCGGCCAGCCACATCGTTCCGACATCCGTGTACGGTGTGGACGCCTACGCCATCACAGCCGACGCGAACGCAGTCGTCGCTACCGAACGCGCAGGATTCCTTACAATCTACAGAGTTCCGCGTGCGACTGCGGTGAAGTGAGGGGCCGAGTTGCTCAGTTACTCAGTTGCTCAGTTGCCAACCAACCAACGAACCACCTGAGTAACTGAGCGACCGCGCTAATGATGAAATTCGGCATCGTCATCCTCCCCGGCTCCAACTGCGATCACGACGCGATGCACGTCGCGAAGACGGTCCTGGGCGAGCAGGCTGAGTACCTCTGGCACAAAGACACCGATCTGAAGGGATCGGACTGCGTGATCATCCCGGGCGGGTTCGCGTACGGCGATTACCTTCGCGCCGGCGCTCTGGCGAAATTCGCTCCGGTCATGGAAGCGATCAAGCGCCACGCCGCGGCGGGAGGCCTCGTCTTCGGGATCTGCAACGGGTTTCAGGTGCTCACCGAAGTCGGGCTGCTGCCGGGCGCGCTGATGCGCAACCAGCACCTCCGATTCCTCGGCCGCGACGTTTTTCTCCGCACCGAGGAGACCGACACGCCGATCACGAACCAGCTCGGCGCCGGGCAGATCCTCCGCGTTCCGATCGCCCACGGCGAAGGGAACTATTTCGCCGACGACGCTGTGCTGGACGAACTCGAGCGGAACCATCAGGTCGTCTTCCGCTACTGCGATGCCGAAGGGCGGCTGACTGCGGAGGCGAATCCGAACGGCTCCGCGCGCAGCATCGCCGCCATCTGCAACCGTGGGCGGAACGTGCTCGGGATGATGCCGCACCCCGAGCGCTGCTCCGAGCCGCTGCTCGGCAACGCGGACGGCCTCGGCGTCTTTCGCTCCATCGTCGCGGCCATGGCGCGCGCCTAGGAGTGCGGACGTCCTCGTCCGCAACGATCGGACGTCCTCGTCCGATCGTAATTCCTGCGCAATCACCGCCGGACGGGACGTCCGGCGGGCTGGAGTTTGGCCTTTGTCTGTAGGCATGACTAGTCAAAACTGCTCCGCGTCATCCCGAGCCGGTTAACGGCGCGTGCGCCGGTGGAGCGGAAATGACCCGTTGTGCCGCAGGGGCGCACAGCAGTGCGCCCGCTCTCCCGTTGAGAGTTGCGGGCGCGCTGCTGCGCGCCCCTACAGGATGGCAGGCTTGGCTCGTGTCATTAGAAGC
>JADGOA010000467.1 GCA_017883215.1 Thermoanaerobaculia bacterium
AAGTCCGATGCAAGACGCACATCTACGGCGCACACAACGGCAACGTCACCAATTGTGACGACCTCAAGACCTGGCTCGCGGCCGAAGGACACGAAGTGCTCTCCGACAACGACGGGGAGATGCTCGTGCACACCGTGGAGCATTTTTTCGACGCTGAGCTGCACGAGCGTCACGCAACCTCCCATGCCGGCCGCCGCGAATGCATGCGCGCCGCAATCGTCAGAGCGGGTGCGCGGCTGAAAGGATCGTATGCGGCCGTCGTCGTCGATCCTGTGTCGCGGACGCTGTGGGCCATCAAGCAGGGATCGAGTCTCTATTTCGGCCTTGGCCGCGACGATGTCGGAGGCGATTTCAAGATCGCGTCGTCGGACCTTTCGTCGGTGCTGAAGCTGACGCGCGTCCTGGTGCCGATGTCTGAGGGAGAGTTCATCGAGTACACGCCCGAGTCGTATCGCGTCCACGCGATGTGCGACCGCCCTCCCGCTCGCGCCGGCGACTCGCTCGAGCGCCAGCCGACCCGGAGCCGGTTGCAGGCCAAAGACGCCGCGCTCCTGCCGCAGTTCGAGTCGTACATGGAGCAGGAGATCGACGCCCAGGAGGACACCTGCCGGCGCATTCACGCGCTTTTCAGCGGAGGATCGGAACGCGCCGCGAAACTGGCCCCGTTCGGCGACGCCGCGACGAAAGCCGATCGCGAGCGAATCGATGGCGCGCTGCAGAGACTGCGCGACGAGTACGACGACGCACGCATCCGGCAGCGGTTCTACGGCCTGATGGATCTGCCGGCCTGGCGTGCCATCGCCGAAAGTGTTCCGCAGGACGTCCGCACACGATTCGCCGACGGAAACGGCTTTGCCAGCCTCGAGTCGGGGCTGCTGACGGATCTCGCGGCCATGTCGCGAAACGATCGGGAGCATTTCTCGGTCCGTCTGCTCGACGCCATGTTCGAGCGCGAAGAAGCGCTCGAGTTCAGCAGAGCCGTCGAGGCGTTCGTGGCCGCGTGCAACGAGGCACTCGATGGAGGCGGACGGGTGTTCCTCGTCTGCTGCGGGAGCTCGTACCACGCGGCGCTGGCCGGAGCAGTGTTCTTCAACGAAATCGCGCACGCGGAGATCGTTCCGGTGCTTCCGGGCGAATTCCGCGGCCGCTTCGCGGCCTCGCTGCGACCGCAGGATCTGGTCGTGGCGGTGAGCCAGAGCGGCGAGACGAAGGACCTCATCGATGTGATGAACCAGGTGATCCGCACCGGATTGCCGATCCGTCGGATCGCCATCGTCAACAACGTCTCCTCGACGCTGGGCCAGGAGAAGTGCGACACGGTTCTGCCACTCCGCTGCGGCCCGGAGATCGCCGTGCCCGCGACCAAGAGCTACATGAACCAGCTGGCCATCATGTACGGCCTGGCGGTCCGCCTCGGGGAGTCGCGCCTGGAGCGGCCGAGTGCCGCCACCGCGACGGCGTCGGCCGCGGGTCTGGAGGCGCACTTCGCCAGGCTGGGCGAGCTGCCTGAGCTGATCCGGAAGACGCTCGATTCGACGGCACACGAGATCGACGAAGCCGCGAAGCTGCTGTTTCTGAAGCCGAGCATGCACATTCTGGCGACGCGGCTGCTTCCGATCGCCAAGGAAGGAGCGCTCAAGATTCGCGAGGTCGTGCTGAACCACACCGAAGGCTTCGAAGCTTCCGAGTTCAAGCACGGTCCGAACACGATCCTGGGCGTGAACACGATCTTTGGAATCGACGACGTCATGCGGCTCGTCCGCGCCGTCAATCGCCGCACCGAAGAGGCGCTCCGCCTGGCGCATCAGCGCGGCATCTCCGAGGAGGGCAGCCGCCACATTGTCGAGGCGCTCGACGACTCACCGACGTTCTCACCGTCGGCGATATCGGCCGAAGAACGGAAGGTCTTCGAGTCCGTGACGAACGAGAACATCCTCGGCGAGCTGTACGACGACTATCCTCTCGTCTTCGTCACCGGGCCGGACGAAACCGACGTGAATCTGACCGTGTCGCAGGTCAACACTCACAAGATCCGCGGAGCAACGTGCGTGATGATCGCTGAAGAAAACGCCGCCCTCCGACAGGCCGTGACCAAACCGCCCGCGGACAACCCGCGTTACCACTCCGTCTACGTCACGCTGCCGCGCACCGGCGACAACCTGATGGTGCTGTTCACCGCGACGGTCGTTCTGCAACGCCTGGCCCTGCGCATGTCGATGCTCAAGCAGGTGTACCTCGACCGCATCGGGTTTATCGACCACGGCGTGCACCCCGATGTGCCGAAGAACGTGAGCAAGTCGATTACGGTGGATTGAGGGTGGTGACCTGATCTGTTGGGACGGGCAGCAGAGGCCGTCTCAGAAGTTACCGGTATGTGGAGAGCGGACATTCCTGTCCGGCCGCTGGGCGGGCGCTGATCGCCGATTGTCGCTTGCCGTCGGCCACGCTGCTCGGGAGCCGCCGAACAAGAATGTCCGTCGGCAGCGGACAAGAATGTCCGCTCTCCACGAGGGTCGATTTTTGAAACAGCGCAGCAGCGCGTCGCAACCCCGTATGCCGAGAACGAGAGTTGCGGACGCGCAGCTGCGCGTCA
>JADGOA010000115.1 GCA_017883215.1 Thermoanaerobaculia bacterium
GTGGCACAGACACTCTTGTCTGTGCGCCTTCGCATCCGGCAGGGCACAGACAAGAGTGTCTGTGCCACAAGGCCGGCCGATTTCGTGGCCCCTACCCGCTGTCTCTAGGGACGCTTCCACACAACGTCATCGACGCCGTGCTTCGCATTGGCAAAGCGGGCGACGACGAAGAGGTAGTCGGAGAGGCGGTTCAGGTAGGCGATGGCGGTGCGCGTCTCTTCCGTGTCGTCGCGAAGCGAGACGACGAGCCGCTCGGCGCGGCGGCAGATCGTCCGCGCCACGTGCAGATGCGCGGCGGCCGGCGAACCGCCCGGAAGGATGAAGTTCTTCAGCGGCGTGAGCTCCCCCTCCATCTGGTCGATCGCGCGTTCGAGGTGTTCGATGCGATCGGGGTCGACACCTGTGAAACGGCTCGTCCCGGGCGAGGCCAGGCAGGCGCCAACATCGAAGAGGTCGGACTGGATGGCGTGAAGCTCGCCATCGACGGGTGAGTCGGGCCACGCTGAACGGGCGACGCCCAGGAACGAGTTCAGCTCGTCGACCGTGCCGTAGGCCTCGACGCGCGGATTGTCTTTCGGCACCCGGTCGCCGCCGAAGAGGGATGTCTCGCCGCTATCGCCGGTGCGCGTGTAGATTTTCATAGTCCTGAGTCCTGAGTCCTGAGTCCTGAGTCCTGAGTCCTGAGCGCTATCGAGTGCTGGGTAACTAACCTACCTGGTATCCGTTCGCATCTAGAGCAAGGCCGCTGGAGAAGAATATGGCGTTCGACTTGCGCCGAACGCCACTCAGGACTCAGGACTCAGCACTCAGGACTGTCTCTCAGGCTTCCGCTTCGAGCTGGCGGATCCGTTCCTTCACGATCATCTCGGCGATGTCGGGGACGACCTCCCAGGCGATGTTCTTCACCACATCGTTCGAGATCAGCTGTACGACGCGCCGCGCGATGCGATCGATCTGCTCGTCGGTCAGATCCGCGGCGCCGGATGACGTCGCGGCCGGCGCTGCGGAACCCGCGATTGACGTCAGCTCGGGCTCGGGAACCTGCGGCGCGGGAGACGGAGGCTCGGCGTGGAACGGCGACTCCTCCTCCTGACTCGGCTCAGCGAAGGGGGAGGTGGTGCTCGGAAAGCTCTCGGCCGTCGCAGGTGCTTCAGACGTGGGCTGGGTGTCGGGCGACCATGACGGGGCCGCGGGCGCCGGCTCGTCCCACAACGACGAGTCAGCCCGTGCCGGCGCGGTCTCCTCAGGGAGAGGCGTTGCCGCGGCCATCTGCTGCAGGTCGTCGAAACTCATGCGCGGGAAGGTGCGTGTCTCGCCGCCGAAGGCCGGCTGCTCGTCCCACGGCGATGGCTCGACCGCGGCCGATTCGGGCGCGGACGCAGGGGCCGGCGAAGCGGTCGCGGCGGCCTGCGGCGGTTGAATCTCTTCGAAGCTCATGCGCGGGAATGCGCGCGTCTCGCCACCAGCTGCGGGCTGCTCGTCCCATGGAGAGCTCTCCGGCGCGGCTGGCGGCGCTTCGTTCATCGAAGGGAACGGAGCGGGTTTTGGGGCGGCGGGGGGAAGAACTGCGTCCCACGGTGAAGGCTCCTGAGCGATCGGCTCGGGAGCCGCTGGCGGAGGAGGCGGGGCGGCCGGCTGCGCGCCCGGCAGATCTTCGAAGGTCATGCGCTGGAAGGCGCGCGTCTCGCCGCTGAACGCTTCCGGAGGCGCTGTCTCGAAAGGCATCTCGGCAGCAGCGGCCTGCGGCGGCTGCGCAGCGCCGAAGATGTCCGATCCGTGCTGCTGGAATCCGCCGCCGAACGGCTCGGCAGCGGCGGGAGGGGCGAACGGGGACTCATTGACCGCCGCTGCGGGCGGCTGCTCAGCCCACGGTTCAGTTGCCGTCTCGGCGGGTGCTGGCGCTGCCGGCGGCGCAGACGCCTGGCTCTGTTGGATCAACTCGTCGACTTTGTGGATGAGGCTCTGTGACTCGAACGGCTTGGTGACGACGGCATCGCACCCTGCTTTGTCGGCGCGATCGGGATCGAACGGCTCGAACGTTCCGGTGAGCAGGATCACGGGGATGGTGCGAAACTCCGGACGCGATTTGACGAACTCACAAACCTCGTATCCGTTCTTCTCCGGCATGATGATGTCGGACAGGATGATGTCCGGCCGCATCTCGGAGAGTTTCTGGATCGCCTTGGCTCCGTTGTTGACTGCAACGACCTCGTAATCGCCGTCCGAGAACGTCAGCTCGACGACCTTCTGGATGGTGATACTGTCATCCGCCAGGAGGATTTTCTTGGCCATGGATTGTTCTCCGCTGTTCGAAGCAACGTACCACGGTAGTTGCGTGCTTACAAGAGATTACGAGTGACTGAGACGTTCTGGATCTATGGCCATCGCGGCACTCCGCGCCGCTTTCAGGAGAACACCGTCGAGTCCTTCGAAGAGGCGCTCCGCTGCGGTGCCGACGGCTTCGAAACCGACCTGCGTCTGCTCTCCGACGGGACGGCCGTCCTCTTCCACGACGACGAGCTTCATGACCGCGATGTCGAGTCGCTGAGCACCGCCGACATCCGCTCGTACGACGTCCGCGTCGACCCGCTGCGCGAGCTGGCGCAATTCGCCGGCCGCGGAACCATGATCCTCGAGGTGAAGCGGAGCAAGTGGGAGGACATCCTCTGCTCCGAGATCTCCTCCTGGCCGGCCATCGTAGTGGCGTCGTTCGACCACCGCACGATCGCCGAGCTGTCGAAGAGGAACGTCGCCTTTCCGATCGGCCTGACCATTTCCGGCTACATCGTCGATCTGCCGGAGTACGCCGAACGGCTCGGCGCCACATGGCTCTTCCCGAATTTTCACTACGTCTCGGCGGAGCTCGTCGACTCGCTTCACGAGCGCGGGATCAAGGTCGTGCCGTGGACGGCGAATCTTCCGATCCAATGGGCGCGGCTTCGCGACGCCGGCTGCGACGGCGTCATTACCGATGACCCCTGCGAGGCGGTTGAGTGGCGTCGGAAATCAGCGGGTAGCGAGTAGCGAGTAGCGAGTGGCGAGCAGGGGCGCCCGCAGAGTTGCGGAGTTGCTGAGTTGCGCGCGTGTCCACCACCCTTGCATCTACCAACTGAGTAACTGAGCAACTCAGCAACTCCGCAACTGTGCGGGCGGGGGTTGTAAATGCACACGCTCTGATACACTTACGCGCCTAAGCCCATTCATCACCGCGGGAGGGGGAGCGGACAATGAAGACCTGGGAGTACAAGATCATCAACGTCCGGTCGGAGAACTATTCGATGGATCCGCGTCGCGCCGAAGAGCTCAATCGCCTTGGCGACGACGGCTGGGAGTTGGTCAGCATCACCTCCATCAACTTCAAGACCGGCGCAACCGACCACATCGGCATGGTCTTCAAGCGCGAGAAGCAGCCGGCCGCGTAGAACCCGCCAGAAGCGATCAGCGGTTGTGGCACAGACACTCCTGTCTGTGCTTTCTCGGGATCAGGAGGCACAGACAAGAGTGTCTGTGCCACAAGAGGCGACCACTGCTCATTAATCACTTCTGATATCGTCGCCGGCGCCGTGCGCACCTGCGCGCCGGCCACTCACCACATGCCCAACGATCGCCCCTTCCTGATGCTCATCGTCCTCGACGGCTTCGGTTGCCGGAAGGACACCGAGTGGAACGCCATCGCCCAGGCGGACACACCGCGATTCCGAGAGCTGTTCAAGGAGTCGCCGTGGACGACGCTCGAGGCCTCCGGGCTCGCGGTGGGACTTCCTCCGGGACAGATGGGGAACTCCGAGGTCGGGCATCTGAACATGGGTGCCGGCAGGATCGTCGATCAGGACATCGTTCGGATCTCGAAGGCGGTCGACCGGCACGAGCTGGAGACGAATCCGGTGCTGGTCGATGCCGTCGAGAGCGTGAAAAGGAGCGGCGGTGCGATCCATTTCGCCGGCCTGCTTTCCGACGGCGGCGTGCACTCGCTGCAGCTCCACCTGTACGGCCTGATCGAGGCCGCCGTGAAGCTCGGCGCTCCGAAAGTCTTCGTTCACGCCATCCTCGACGGGCGCGACACGCCTCCTAAATCGGCTGACCGCTATCTGCGCGAGCTCCTCGACTTTCTGAAGGACAAGCCGAAGGTGCATCTCGCCACGGTCATCGGGCGCTACTTCACGATGGATCGCGACAAGCGGTGGGAGCGGGTCCAGCGCGGGTATGACCTGATGACTCTGGGCGTCGGCACCGAGACGAAGGACCCGATCGCCACGCTGCTTCGCTTTTACGATCAGAACGTCACCGACGAGTTCATGGAGCCGATCTCCGTCCTCACTCCGAAGGGGGCGCACGAAGGAAGGCTCGAGGACGGCGACGCTCTCCTTTTCTTCAACTTCCGCGCGGACCGCATGCGCCAGATCGTCACCTCGATGAAGGACGACGACTTCACGGGGTTCGAGCGTGCGGTCCGGCCGAAGGTTCACATCGCGACGATGAACCGTTATCGCGAGGACTGGACGCTGCCGGTGCTCTTCGCGCCCCCGGCCGTGAAGAACA
This sequence comes from Thermoanaerobaculia bacterium, assembly GCA_017883215.1. Classification (GTDB taxonomy): domain Bacteria; phylum Acidobacteriota; class Thermoanaerobaculia; order Gp7-AA8; family Gp7-AA8; genus JAJXWV01. The sequence goes on from JADGOA010000115.1 coordinate 4,540, forward strand.
ACCTCGGCGAGGTGCTGGCGCACGCCGGCCTCAGGCAGCTTCGCATCGCCGAGACCGAGAAATACGCGCACGTCACGTTTTTTTTCAACGGCGGCTCCGACCTGCAGTGGCCCGGCGAGGATCGCATCCTCGTCCCCTCGCCGAAGGTGGCCACGTACGACCTCAAGCCGGAGATGTCGGTCTTCGAAACGACGGATCGTGTGGTCGAACAGATCGCAGCGCGGAAATACGACGTCATCGTCATGAACATCGCCAATCCCGACATGGTCGGCCACTCCGGTGTGATGAAAGCGACGGTGGAGGCGGTTCACGACACCGACGTCGCCGTCGACCGGATCCTCACGGCGGTCGAAAAGGTCGGCGGGGTGGCGCTCATCACGGCCGATCACGGCAATGCCGAGCTGATGTTCGACCCGCTGACGAACCAGCCGCACACGGCGCACACGACGAACCCGGTGCCGCTGATCCTCTTCGATCCGAAGAAACGGTACGGCAGGCTGCGCGACGGCGGAGCGCTCGAGAACGTCGCGCCGACCATCCTCGACATCCTCGGTATCGAAAAGCCGGCGGAGATGACCGCCGAGTCGCTGCTGGTGCGCGATCCGGCCGCGGCCGGGAAGCGATGAGCGAAAAACGTGAATTCGCCACGCGGCTCGGCATGGCGCAGCCGCCATTCCGTCATCGTGACAGGCTGGGCAATCGGAAGTTTCGCGGTTGTGGCCAGGGTCTTTCACCACAGAGGCACAGAGGACACAGAGGACGAGAGAGACTCTCGGTTTTTTCTCTGTGCTCTCTGTGCCTCTGTGGTGAATTGGACGTCCCAGGGGCTAAGGCGTGATCGACCAGCTCATCCTCGTGCGGCACGGAGAAACCGTGCACAACGTGGCCGGCATCGCACAGGGGTGGAACGACAGCGCGCTCTCCACGGCGGGAGAGGAGCAGGTGCTCCGCCTTGCCGAACGTCTGGCGGTGCAGGACATCGGCGCGATCTTCAGCTCGCCATTGAGCCGGGCCATGGCCACTGCGCGGGCGATCGCAGCGGCGACAGGGTTGCAGATCCACACTGTCGACGAGCTTCGGGAAATGAATTATGGCCAATGGGAGGGGCGCGCCTTTCACGAGGTACGGCGTGACGACGCGTCCGTGTACGAGCAGTGGATCGCCGATCCGGACGCAGCGTGTCCGAACGGCGAATCGCACAACGACCTCCGGAAAAGACTCGATCGCGCGTTTCAGATCATCGGGGTCTCGGCGAGCAACGGCGGCCCGAAAGCGAGCGCCGGCCGGATCGTCGTCGTCACGCACGGGACGGCCATCCGCGTGGCCGCCACCGCATTGCTCGACCTGCCGGTGATGGCCTCGCGGCATTTCGCGCAGGACAATGCCTCCATGAACGTCTTTGCCTGGCGCGGCGATCGCTACGTCCTGAAAGCCTGGAACGACACGACACATTGCACCTGAGTGCGCACTGCCCACTGCGCACTGGAGAATTGAATTGATCCTCGAACAAATCACCGACGAGCTCACCGAGACGCTTCGCTCGCGCGTGCTGACGCTGTTCGGTCACGCGGTGGACCGTGTCGTTCTGCAGGCGCCCCCGCGGCTGACGATGGGCGATCTCGCCACGCCGCTGCCGCTCGAGCTGGCCAAAGCTCTCAAGCGGAAGCCGCGCGAGATCGCGGAGACGATCAGACATGGCATTGCCCTTCCGCACCTGGTGGCGTCCGTTTCCGTCGAAGGGGCGGGTTATCTCAATTTCCACCTCGACCGCGGAGCCTTCACCGCCGCGCATATCCGCAGCGTCATGGCGCCGCCGCTTCCATCGTCCGAGCGCGTCATCGTCGAGCACACGAACATCAACCCGAACAAGGCCGCGCACATCGGGCATCTGCGCAACGCGGTCCTGGGCGACTCGCTGGTGCGCTGCCTGAAGTGGCTCGGCTACCGCGTGGAGACGCAGAACTACATCGACGACACAGGCGTGCAGGTCGCTGACGTGGTCGTCGGATTCCAGCACCTGGAGTCGAAGAGCCTCGCCGAAGTGCAGGCGCTGGTCGACGATCCCGGCGGGAGATTCGACTACTACTGCTGGGACGTCTATTCGAGGATGACCGGCTATTACGCCGATCATCCGGAGTCGCAGCAGTGGCGCCGCGACACGCTCCACCGCATCGAGCAGCACGAAGGGGAGACCGCGCGGCTGGCCTCGATCGTCGCGCACGCCATCGTCCGCAAGCACATCGCCACGATGCTGCGCCTCGGAATCGAGTACGACCTCCTGCCGAAGGAGAGCGACATCATCCGCCTGCATTTCTGGGATCGCGCATTCGAGCTTCTCAAACGCGCCCGCGCCGTGGTCTACGAGGAGGCGGGCAAGCACCAGGGCTGCTGGGTCATGAAGCTCGAGTCGACCGACGAGTTCGCCGGCATGGACGAGCCGGACAAGATCCTCGTCCGCTCCAACGGCACGGTCACTTATACCGGGAAGGACATCGCCTACCAGCTCTGGAAGTTCGGCCTGCTCGACCGGACGTTCGGGTACCGGAAGTTCTACACGTATCCCGACGGCCATCGGCTGTGGGAGACGACGAGCGGCGACGACGCGGCCGCGGATGCTCCGCGCTTCGGCGGAGCGCGGCGGGTCATCAACGTCATCGACACGCGTCAGGCGTATCTGCAGAAAGTGGTGAGGGAAGGGCTTCGCCTGCTCGGCCACAAGCAGCAGGCGGAGAACTCGATCCACTTCTCGTACGAGATGGTGGCCCTCACTCCGGCGACGGCGTTGGCCCTCGGGCTGCAGATGTCGGAGGAAGACGCTTCGCGCGCCTACGTGGAGATGTCAGGCCGCAAGGGTCTGGGCGTCAAAGCCGACGACCTGATGGACGAGATGGAGAAGAAAGCCACCGAAGCGGTGCAGGCGAACGCCCAGGACGCCTTCAGCAGCGCCGAGGCGAGCACGCTGGGCCGCCAGATCGCGGTGGCAGCGCTCCGCTATTTCATGCTCAAGTACGGCCGCAACAAAGTCATCGCCTTCGATTTCAACGAGGCGTTGACGTTCGAAGGCGATTCCGGGCCGTACCTTCAGTACTCGACCGTGCGCGTCAACAACATCTTCAACAAGATGCGACAGCGAGGAGTCGATCCGATGATCGACGACGCCTCTCTCGACCGCCTGACCCTCGGCGAACAAACCATCAGCGACGAGATGTGGGAGCTGGTGCGGCTGAGCGCCGACCTGCCGTCGCAGATCCGGCGCGCGGTCGACTCGCTGGAGCTGTCGATCCTGACGCACGCGCTGCTCGAGATCGCGCAGAAGTTCAATTCCTTCTACCACAAGTACCCGATCCTCAACGAGAAGGACGACGGCGAGCGCCAGCGCCGTGCCGCCTGTGCCGAGGTCTTCCGCCGTACGATGACGGCGGCCCTGGAGCTGTTAGGCATCCCGGTGCCGGCGAGGATGTAGTCTCCCGCCGCCGCCCGGTTGCTCAGTTGCTCGGTTGCTCAGTTGGATCCGCCCACCGTTGCGCCCAAATCAACTGAGTCCCGATCTTGTGAGTTACTCGGTTCTCGCGCGGAACCAACTGAGCAACCGAGCAACTGGCAGGTGGCGGACCCTGCTAGAATCTCGCCGCAGAAGTCGATCGTCCGGGACCTACTCCATGAAGAAATTCGATGTGCGGGATCTCGCCCTGCGTGCGCTGATCGTGGTCGCAGGATCTGTGGCGGCTGTTTTGTTTGCGTTGAAAGGCCAGGCGCAGGCGCTGCCGGCCCTCGCTGTCGGCGGCACTCTCGGCGCGTTCTTCATGCGCCGTTACGGTCCGTCGGAGGAATGAGCGGGGGGGAGAACTGCAGGCGTCACTGGGACGCCTGCTCACTCTGACTTTCGTGGCCCCCGTCGACGCGGCGGACGTTCTCGGCCTGAAGGCCTTTCGGTCCCTGCTTCACATCGAACTCGACCTTTTCGCCTTCGTTCAGAGTGCGATATCCGGACGACTGGATGGCGGTGTGGTGAACGAAGACGTCCTCGCCCGTGTCACGTTTGATGAAGCCGTATCCTTTGTCGTTGTTGAACCACTTCACGGTACCGATTTCGGGCATTCCCCACCTCCGGCGGCGACTGAGCTCGCAGCCGTCATTTCCCAACTTCGAATACGTCGGGGCAGCGGAAAATTTCTGCAATGTTTGGGCCGGTCCACCGCCCGGCCAGTTACTCAGTTGCTCAGTTGCTGAGTTCGGTCCTGTGGCCGCGCATTGCACCGACTGAGCAACTGAGCAACTGAATAACTGGTCGGGCGGTGGTGGTTCCTACCAGATCAGCGCGCGATTGACGCCGATGCGGTGGAACCCGAGGCTCTCGTAGAGCGCGATGGCCGGGGAGTTGAAATCGTTGACGAAGAGGGTGACGGTCTTGCCGCGCCGGAAGAGACGGCCACAAACCTCGCGCAGCAGGTTCCGGGCATAGCCGCGCCGGCGGAGAAGTGGATTCGTCCAGACGCCCATCAGCTGCACGGCGTCGTTGGTGACGGCTGAGAACTCGCACTTTGCGGCGATGCGCCCCTCGACGATTGTGACGACGGAGCGCTGCTGGTCGACCAGCTCGCGAACGCGCTCGCTGTAGCCGATCGGGTCGCGCAGCAGCGGGTCGATTCCGACCTCCTCCTTGTGCATGGCCGCACAGGCGGGAACGAGCTGGTCGAGATCGCGCATCGTGGAGAAGCGCGACTCCGTCAGATCCGGAAAGCCGGGACTTTGATAGATCGCGTAGACCGGCTGGTTCATCCGAACGACGGTCGGCGGATCGACGCGCGAGCGCAGATGGCCCCACAGCTCTTCGACCAGGCGCGCCGGCGAGATGATGGCGCGGACGGGAAGCACGCGGGTGATGATCCGCTCCGCGATGACGGCGATTGCCGTGTCGGTGACGTCGTTCGGCACGGTCGTGTCGCCGGCCAGCACGACGTTCGTCCCCAGCAACGCCAGGAGCACGATTTCGTTGTTGTGCCGCACGGCGAAGATCTGGGTCGCCGCCGCGCTCCGCTCCTCGAGCAGGCGCGAGATCAGGTAGATGTTGATCAGTGGATCGCGTCGAACAAACGCCAGCGCCGCGGCGACGTCGTCATCGCTCAAGGAGCGAATGGACCAGCGGCCTTCTACCGGAAGCGTGACCATGGATTGTCACGCAGTCATCTCTGCGTCAGAGCTGCGTGTGGGATGCGTATGCTAAAGCATCGATCACCTTGTGCCAAAGCGGGCGGCCCGCCCATTCCGCGGCCTGACGCTGCTTGTTTCGAACTGGAGTGCGGACGTCCTCGTCCGCAGCCGCCGGACGTCCCCGTCCGGCGGCTGGAGTTTGGCCTTTGTCTGTAGGCATGACTAGTCAAAACTGCGCCGCGTCATCCCGAGCCGGTTAACGGCGCGTGCGCCGGTGG
>JADGOA010000468.1 GCA_017883215.1 Thermoanaerobaculia bacterium
CGAGCGCCTGCAGGTGCGCGGAGGTGATGCGGGGCTGATCGCAGACGCATAGCAGCACGTCGCCCCGCGTGGCGCCGATACCGCGGCGGATCGATGACGCGATACCCTCCGCCGTCGCCGGATTCTCGACGATCGCAACGTCGAGCCCCTCGAGAGCTTCACGTATCACCGGCGCATCAGGCGGAATGACGACCACAGTCGGCGCCACGATGCGCGCAACGCGCGCTGCACGTCGCACGAGAGGCTCGCCATCTACCACGAGCAACTGCTTCGGCCGGCCCAGGCGCTTGGAGAACCCTGCAGCGAGAACGACACAGGTCAGGGGCACGTTACTCCGTCGCGCGCGTGAATCGGCCCGTCCACCTCACGCAGCGGACGGGCGGTGTGACGGCTCAACGCGCCCTGAATCTCGGCCACAATCGACAGCGCGATCTCATCCGGAGTTTCCGCACCGAGGTCGAGGCCGATCGGGCTGTGCAGTCTGGCCCGCTGTTCCGCCGGAATGTCGCCGATCTGCTCGAGGAGTTCGTCACCGCGCGACTTCGGCCCGAGCAGGCCGACGTATGGAACGGCACTCGGGAGCAGCACGCTCAGCAGCGCGAGGTCGTGAAGGAAGTTGTGGGTCATCACCACGGCGGCGTCGAAGGCGCTCAGGTCGACCTTCTCGCGCACCTCCTCGGGGTGAACGTCCTTGGGCGCGATGACGACCGCCCGCCAGCCGACCTGCTGCGACAGCCGCGCGACAGGCTCGACGTCCGGACCACCTCCGAAAATCGCGATGGTGTGCTCCGGCCGGATCACCTCGACGAGCAGCTCGCGCCCTTCGAGCCTCGTCGGCCAGACCACCGGCTCCCGCCCGTTCCATCGGAAAGAGAGCAACTGCGGCAGGTGGGCGCGGTCGAAGGGTTCGGCGAGAACATCGATCTCTCCGCGGCAGCCGAGGCCCATCCCGAAGACGATGTCTGCGGTATTCGTGCTGTCGTACGTGAGGAGGCGCGGCGTTGGATCGGCGATCCAGGACCTGACTCGCTCCACGACATCGCGCTCGAGACAGCCGCCGCTGATGGCGCCGGTGATCTCCCCCTCTTCGCTGATGACGACACGGGCGCCGCGACGGCGGTAGGTCGATCCGCGCGTTGCGACGACGGTGATGAGCACGCCGCCCTTCCCCTGTTCGAGAAGGCGCTTCACGGCGGCGATCGTTCTGGTGATCTCGTGCATGCTGAGGCGCGGAGCTGAAAACCGGGGACATTATCGCTCGCGAGCCGATTGGGATCTTGCAGTCAGCCCCAACTGTCTCCGCTTTGCTACCGAACGTCCTCCGGTGAAGCAGAAATGAATGTAGGGACGCGCAGCTGACGTGCGCGTCCCTACAGGATGACACGGAGACGAGGACATTCCCGCTCCCGTGGAACAGAACGCGCGTCTGCGTGGTATACGGTTCAGAGCGCAACGCTTACTGACGGGGCTGGTTCCCTCTTCTGATAACTCCTGCTAAGTCGCGCGCCGACGGAGAAAACGGTGAAGTCTTATCCCCGCATTGCCCGACCGACAGCGGCCGACCGAATCCTGATCATCGCGCCTCACATCGATGACGAGGCGATCGGCGCCGCTGGGTACGCGTTCGACGCCATCGCAAGCGGTGCCGAGGTTTACGTCGTATTCATCACTGCCGGCGACTGCGCCCGTTTCTCCGCCCGAGTCGTCAACAAGACCCTCGGCACGACCGCCTCCAGCTATCTCACCGTCGGAAAGACGCGCATCGCCGAAGCGCAGTCGGCGATGAGCTTCGTCGGCGTTCCTGACGACCACTACTTCATCCTCGGCTATCCCGATCGTGGCCTCCGCTCGATCATGGAGAACCGCAAGACCATCGTGCGCTCCGGCGGGACGCGCCAGCGCGCGGTGCCATACGAAGAAGCACTGACACCCGGCTCGCCCTACAGATTCGACAGCGTGATCGCGGATCTGCAGCGCGTGCTCGAAATCGCCCGGCCGACGACGGTCGTCTCGCCGGTCCTGTTCGACCGGCATTCGGATCACAGCGCCACTGCTGAACTGACGGATCTCGCCATCTCAAATGCGGGCATTCACCCGCAGCGCCTGGGGTACCTCGTCCACGCGAACCGCATCAAGTCCCTCGTCCGAACGTCAGGCCGCGCGCTGAAGCCTCCGGCGCGCATGCGCGAGCTGACCTGGGCCACGTACCCTCTCACCGCCGAAGTGCAGAAACAGAAGGACTCGCTGCTGCAGATCTACAAGAGCCAGCGCCCCTACACGTCGATCCTGCGAAACACATTCGTCCGGACGAACGAGCTTTTCCTCGTCTACGACGAAGATTCGGAGAGGACGATGGCCGCCTCCGCCGACGAGGCGCGGATCCCGGTCGCCCGGTAGTTTGGAGGCGGGTAGCGAGGGATGCGCATCCCACTCCTCTAACAATGAGCCTGTCATCCTGAGCCGGTTGACGGCGCGTGCGCCGGTGAAGCGGAAATGACACTGTCATTCCGAGCCGGCGGAACCCCGGAGGGGTGAAGCGCGGCGAGGAATCCCCCGCCACCCCGGGAGTGCGGGGGATCCCTCGCTGTCCTCC
>JADGOA010000116.1 GCA_017883215.1 Thermoanaerobaculia bacterium
CGCCGCCGGGCCTGCAGTCCGGCATCCGCTTCGTCGCAGCGTTAGGCGAGTCCGGCGACCACCTGCGCAGCATGCTGGCCAGGCTCGTCAGCGCGGAGCTGCAGGGGAGGCGCGATCAGACCCTCGCCGGTATCGACCACACCATCGACGGCGATCGGACCGTTCGCGGCGTCGACGCCGCCTTCATGTCCTACCAGCTCGAATCGGGTGTGTGGCGGCGCCGGCGCGTCTTCATCCCCGAGCAGCCGGCCACTGGCTTTACCGTGGCGCGGACGGAAGACACCGAGGAGATGCAGCGCCTCTGTCGCGTGTTTCAGGCGTCCGACGACGAGGGCCGCCGCCTCATCCGCCTCTTCGCGGAGCTGAGCGTCAGCGAGTTGCTGAACGTGCCGCCGCAGGGAGAGCGTGTAGCGGGTAGCGTGTAGGGGGCCCACCCTTCCGCTAGATCTTCACTGGCAAGGGCGCGACGTTCCAGATGTCCTCGGCGTACTCGATGACGGTGCGATCCGCGGAGAAGCGGCCGCTGCGCGCGCAGTTCAGGATGGACATCCGGTTCCAGCCGTTGATCTCGGCGTAGGTGTGGGCCGCCCGATTCTGCGCCGCGACGAACGAGGCGAAATCGGCGCAGAGGAAGTAGCGGTCGCGCGTGGTCAGTTCCTCGACGAGGCGCTGGAAAATGCCGCGGCCGGCGATCGTGGCGATGACCTCGCGAAGAACGGGGTCGGAATCGATGAACTTCCGCGGGTCGTAGGACCCGCGCATCGACGCAATCTCATCGGCGGTGTGGCCGAAGATGAACATGTTCTCCTGGCCGACTTCGTCGCGGATCTCGATGTTCGCGCCGTCGAGCGTTCCCATCAGAACGGCTCCGTTCAGGACCGCCTTCATGCATCCAGTTCCAGACGCTTCCGTTCCTGCGGTCGATATCTGCTCGGACAGGTCGGTGGCGGGGAAGAGCATCTCGGCGCCGGAGACGTCGTAGTTGGAGACGAAGACGACGTTCAGCCGGTCGGCCACGCGCGGGTTGCTCTGGACCATCCCGGCCACGTCGTGAATCAGCCGGATGATCAGCTTCGCCGCCTCGTAGCTCGGCGCCGCCTTGCCGGCGAAGATCACGGTGCGCGGCGCGACCTCTTCACCCGACTCGATGCGGCGAAGCAGCGACAGCACGTGCAGCACGTTGAGGAGCTGTCGCTTGTATTCGTGCATGCGCTTGATCTGCACGTCGAAGATCGTCTCCGGATTGACGTCGACGTGATGGTGCATGCGCAGCCAGCGCATCAGCTTGTGCTTTCGGGTGAACTTCACAGCCCGCCATTTCGCGCGAAACATCGGATCTTCGGCCAGCGGCTCGAGGTCGCGCAGGCGGTCCAGATCGCGGATCCACTTGTCGCCGATGGCGGAAGTGATGAGCTCCGAAAGCTCCGGATTGGCCTGCAGCAGCCAGCGCCTCTGGGTGATGCCGTTGGTTTTGTTGTTGAACTTGTGTGGGAAGAAACGATCGAAGTCGTGGAAGATGCGCTGGCGGAGGATGTCGCTGTGCAGGCGGGCCACGCCGTTGACGGAGTGGCTTCCGACGATGGCCAGGTGGGCCATGCGCACGTTCTTCGTGTCGTCGTCGATGATGGCCATCTGCTTGACCGTCGACTCGTCGGAGTGGTTGGCGAGCCGCACCGCGCCACGGAAACGCCGGTCGATCTCCTCGATGATCTGCAGGTGGCGAGGTAGCAGACTGCGCATCAGCTCGACCGGCCAGACTTCCAGTGCCTCCGGCAGGACGGTGTGGTTGGTGTAGGCGAACACGCGCTCGCAGATCCACCAGGCCAGCTCCCATTGCAGAGCTTCCTGATCGACCAGCATGCGCATCATTTCGGCGATGGCGATGGCCGGGTGCGTATCGTTGAGCTGGATGGCGGCGCGATCGGGGAGCTCGTCCCACTGCAGGTGGTATTTCTTGAAGCGGCGAATGACGTCCTGGATCGTTGCGGAAGTGAAGAAGTGCTGCTGTTTGAGCCGCAGCTCGCGGCCGGCGTAGCCCTGGTCGGGTGGATAGAGGACTTTGGAGATGTTCTCGCTGCTGTTCTTGTCCTCGACGGCCGCGACGTACGCGCCGGCATTGAACTGCGCCAGGTCGAACTCCCGGCTCGACTTCGCCGCCCAGAGCCGCAGCGAATTGACCGTGTCGTTCCCGAAGCCGGGGACGGCGATGTCGTAAGCCATGGCGATGACGTTCTGAGTGTCCACCCAGCGAACGCGTTTGCGGCCTTCGTCGTCGATGTAGTTCTCGGTCCGGCCGTACATCCGGACCGGGAAGAACACGTCGGTGCGCGGAACCTCCCACGGATTTCCGTAGCGCAGCCAGTTGTCCGGAGCCTCGCACTGCCAGCCGTCGACGATGTGCTGACGGAAAATGCCGTACTCGTAACGGATCCCGTAGCCATAGAACGGCAGGGCCAGGGTGGCGGCGGAGTCGAGGAAACAGGCGGCCAGCCGCCCCAGGCCTCCGTTGCCCAGGCCGGCGTCGTTCTCGTGCGCGGCGAGGTCCTCGAGGGTGAATCCGAGCCGCTTCATCGCCTGTCCGTAGGCGCCATGGGCCCCGAGGTTGAGGATGCTGCTCACCAGCAGCCGGCCGAGCAAAAACTCGAGTGACAGGTAGTAGACGCGCTTGACGTCGGAGCGGTAGTAGGCGTCCTGTGTGACGAACCACCGATCCATCAACCGGTCGCGGACGGCGAAGGCGAGCGCCTGATACGCATCGGACTCGGTGGCGTTGAAGTGGTCGCGCGCGATCGAGTACTTCATCCGGAAAGCGAACGCGTCGACGATGGAATCGGCATCCAGCCCGGCCGGCGTTGGCTGCGGGAACGTCCGATCAATTGTTGGTACGGTCATGGCGGACCCTCATTAGATTACGTCGCCAGGCGCTCCGGGGGGAAGTGTTGGGTTCGACCGCCGCCCTCAGGTCGATCACCGGACGCCAGCAAACGCGGGTCATCAGAAGCCGGCGAACGGTGTGGGCGCCGGTGAAGCAGTGGCGAACTCGCGCTTCGATGGTTGAGCGATGGTGACTTTTGGGTGTGGTTCCCGAGAGCCGACTCTTTCGCCCCTTCGGGGCTGACGCTGGGATTTGCGCAAAGAAACCCGGGGCTCACGCCCCGGGCTAATACTCTGACGCCCCTTCGGGGCTTACGCGCTAACTCAATGTTTTGTAGGGACGCGCAGCAGCGCGTCCGCTCTCGGGGCACAAAGCTGCGGACGCGCTGCTGCGCGTCCCTACAGGTCCTAAGTTACGTGGAGCGACGCAATGGGAAGCGTGAAAAAGAACCGCGTCCCTTTTCCCGGCTGGCTCTCCACCCAGATCCTTCCGCCGTGCGCTTCCACGATGCCCTTGGCGATCGGCAGACCGAGGCCGGCGCCGAGGCGCTCGGCGCGCTTGCCCTGCCAGTACGGATTGAAAATATCGCCGAGGTTTTCCCGCGGAATCCCGGGCCCGTCGTCGGTGACGGTGAAGAGGATGCTGCCGTCCTGACGCGTGGCGCTGACGCGGATCGTGCCTCCGGCAGGGGTGAACTTCAGCGCGTTCCCGATCAGATTCGAAATCACCTGAAGAATGCGATGGCGGTCCGCGTGAACCGCCGGGAGATCGGCCCCATCCTCGAAATCGAGATCCACGGAGCTCGCCGCCGCCTGACTGCGGAAGAGATCCGATGCCTCCGCCAACAGCGACGACGGTTTCACGCTCTGGGGCTGGATGGGGAGCTTCTTCCCTCCTTCGAGCCGCGTCACGTCGAGGAGATCTTCGATGAGCCTGGCCATGCGTGCCCCGGATATGGCGATGATGTCGAGCTGCTCGCGGTCTTCGTCGGACAGCGAGCTCGATGTTTTCAGGAGCGACGCTCCCAGCGTGACGGCATTCAGCGGGTTCCGCAGATCGTGCGAGACGATGGCCAGAACTTCCTCCCGCGCCCGGAGTGCCTGTTGCGAGTCGGAGTAGAGGCGGGCGTTGTCGATGGCCAGCGAGCCATGGCGCGCGAGCTCGGTCAGCAGCCTCACGTCGTCGGGCGACAGCGCCTTGTCCTCGTATGCCTGCGCGGCGATGACGCCGAGCGTTTGTCCGCGGCTGACGAGCGGCACGAGAGCCCATGTCGATTTTCCGTCTCCGGTCCCGTCGAGGAAGAACCCCATGTCCGGAGAGGCAGCACCGATGAGGCGAGGCACGCGGTCCTGGATCACGCGCGAGACGATCTCCGGGACTGCTTCGTGGGGAGCACTCTCGCTTTTCCAGTTCTCCGTAGTGCGGTCCCCGTCGTATCGCACCGCCGCGGCGCGGCGCAGTGAGCCGCCGCCGTTGGCGATGTCGATCACGCACGCCTGGGCCAGGTTGGGGACGATCAGACGCGCCAGCGTGGCCACGGTCTCGCCGAGGTCGAGCGAGGCCGTCAGCTCCTGGCCCGCCGAAGCGAGGAATGCGGCGCGCCGCTCCTCATGCTCTGCCGCCGCCCGGGCCAGCTCCGCCTCTGAGGCTTCGTGCTCCGCATCGATCCGGCGCCGCATCGCTTCCCCCGCCAGAAGCCGCATCTGCCGGTCCAGACCGGCCACGAGGAGCGCCGACGTGAGAGCCAGAAGCGTCAGGATGATCGTCAGCGAAACGTTGAGGCGTTCGATTTTGCGAATGGCCTCGAGCCGCTCTTCGATGGCCGACTGGACGGCGATCTCGAGGTCAGTCGCGGCAGCGAGCGATTTTTCATACGCCGGATGGCGCTCGTAGAGCCGCGTCAGGAAAACTTCCTGTGGAAGCTGTCGCTGCAGGAACTCTCCCGTTCGGACGCCTTCGTGCCAGCGCGACGACTCCGTGATCAGGACCTGGAAGCCCTGGCGGATGTCGTCGCCGAGTTGCGGCGCCAGCTTCGACAGAACGGCGCGCTCGGCCTGCCCCGCGGCGACGAGCCGCTCGTAGTCGTTGCGGTACTGAGCCTGACCGGTCACCTGGAAAGCGATGACCTTGTTCAGCTCGGCGGAGAGGTTGTCCTGCAGCGTGTTGGCGCTGCGCCGGGCCGGCTCGGCCACAAGCGAGATCTCGTCGCGCATCTTGCGCGTTTTGCTCGACACGACCAGCGGAAGTGCCACCAGCGAGAGCAGTGACACGATGATGAAGGCGACCGGGAGCACGGTAGTCCACGTGCTCTCGGGACCGACGCGCCAGATGCTGCGACGTTCTCTCGGCCGGGCTCCAGAACTCAACTCATACCTCATGTCCTCGCAACGTTCCGCCTGTCCCGGGGCCTGAGGCAGGGGAAGTCAGTGTCTCATGTCGTTCCCCGTGCCGCTTTCCAGAGTCTGCCGAAGTGCAGCTCGTCTCATTTGACGATCGTTGCCGATGTTTGGTTGTGGTCGCGGCCGATGGTACGTCTTGCCGCTGCTGACGGCCTGATTGGGGCCGAGCAAGTCGCTTGCTGCGCCAAGGTTTCCCTCGCGCAGCCGGTGACATCCCTCCATAGTTTCCGCCATACTGCGGGCCGATGTCCGATGATAGACGCGCCTCTCAGCGAATGAAGCTGGCCAAGCCGCTCATGGCCATGGTGGACGGGCAGAACGCGCTCGTTCTGGACATTGGAATGGCGGGAGCGTTCGTGGAGCACCACGGTGAAGTCGTTCCCGGCGCGCGTTTAACCCTCGTTTTCCGCTGGCACGGTGAGGACGTCGAGTACGTGTGCGAAGTCGCTCATACGGAGGTCGTCCGAGAATCGGTCGGCGGGGTCAGCGCTGTTTCGCACACTGGAGTCCGGCTGCTGAAAGCGATCGGCGATTCCGAGTCGAGGCTGGAGGACATGATGGCCACGTTCGTGGGCCGCATTCTCGCGGCGCAGAAGGTCAACGCCCGCGGCCTGACCAACGGCGCCGACGGAGAGATCATCCTGGCCCGACTCGGCGAAGCGCGGCGCATCCGCACCGGCGGATTCGCCACCTACCGCTTCAACAAAGGTCAGTGGCAACGAAAGGTCGGCAGCGCCCCGCATCAACCGACTGACGGGTTCACCGTCGCCGCCTACGAGGACGAAGAGGAGCTCGAGGAGCTCTGCCGCGCCTACGAGATCGCCGACGAAGAAGGGCGGCGGCTCATTCAGCTGGTGGCGGAGCTCAGCGTTCTTTCGGTGAAAAAGCGGTAATCGATTGGAAGTCGCGGAGCGAGGTCAGGACCACGTCCGCGCCGCTCAGATCCTGATGCGTCCGGGCCCGCGGATTTCTGACGGCGACGCAGAACATTCCCGCGGCCTTCGCCGCGCCGACGCCGCGCTCCGAGTCCTCGAAAACGATGCACTCCCGCGGGCGGACTCCCAGTCTGCGCGCGGTCAGCAGGTAACCCTCCGGATCAGGTTTTCCGTGCGTGACCTCGCTGCCGTCGACGATCAGCTCGAACAGCTCGCGCAGGCCGAAGCGTCGGAGGATCTCGTCCACGGCGTCCCCCGCTGCGCTCGTGGTGATGGCCAGCCGCAGGCCGTACGCGTGTAGCTCCCGAACGAGGCGTTCGACTCCGTCCATGAGGCGAAGGTCACCGCGGCGGCACTCATCGAGGAAGGCGCGATGACGAACGGCCTCGAGCCGCGGCGTGCCGGCGGTCCAGCCGAAATGCGCCTTCATGTCACGAACGTCGTCGATGATCCTGCGGCCCGACCCGAAGCGGAAGCTCTCCGGCATCTCGTCGTAATCGCTGCCCATGGCCCGGCAGAGCGCGCGATGTGCGGCATCGTGCTGCCGTTCGAGATCGATCATCGTCTCGTCGAAATCGAAGAGCGCGACGGCGAAGGGCCGCGGTGAGCTCCGGTTCAGAGGCATCGTGGTAGTGTTCGAGCGATGGATCCCGAGTTCAAGAGCCTTCTGTTCCGCGTCCTCGCCATCGGCGGGATCGTGCTCACCATCGGCACGGCGGCGCTGCTGGCGGCGTTCTGGAAGCTCGGCAAATCGACGCCGCAAAACGAGCCGCGGGCCTTCGCGATGCTCATCGGCGTGGCTGGTTTGATCCTCGTCTGCTGTGTGATTCTGTTGTGGATGTCGCCACAGGTCAGATGATCTCCTCCCGCCGCAGGCGTGCGATCTGGCGCGGCGAATATCCGAGGTCCTGAAGGATGTGATTGGTGTGCTCGCCGAGCGCCGGCGGCGGCGTGCCGATCGGGGGCCGCTCGCCGTTGGTGCGCACCGGCGTGCGCAACGCGTCATATCTTCCGATGAGAGGGTGATCGACCGTTGCGATCAGCGGGTGCGCCGTCGGCGTATCGATCGCTTCCAGGACGCCGCGAACGAGTGACGACGGAATGCCCGCTTCGCACGCCCTGTCGACCCACACCCGCGCCGGATGCGACGAGAAGATCGACTCGAGGAGCGGGACGAGTCTGGTGCGATTCCGCACGCGCGCGGCGTTCGTGGCGAAGCGCCGGTCGCGAGCGAGGTCCGCTCGCTCGAGCACACGCTCGCAGAGCAGCCGGAAGTGGCGGTCCGTACCGACGCCGATCGCGAAGGTGCGATCGCTGGCGTGAAACAGCTGGTAGGGGACGATCGACTGATGCGCGTTGCCGAAGCGCTTCGCTTCTCGATCCGTGGCCAGCGCGCTCTGGGCGATGTTGACGAGCGAGGCGACGGTAGAGCTGAACAGCGACACCTCGACAACCGCGCCGCGATGCGTGCGCTCGCGCGCGAGGAGCGCGGCCATGATCGCGCCGTACGCGTAGTGCGCGGTCAGCACGTCCGAGAGCGCTACGCCTGCTTTCATCGGATCGCCGTCAACATCTCCGGTGATGGCCATCAATCCCGAACCCGCCTGGGCCAGAAGATCGTAGCCGGGCGTCGCCCCCTCGGGCGTGTCGCTGTCGAAGCCGGAGATGCGGCAGTGAACGGCCCGCTCGTTGATGGCCTGAACGTTGTCGAGGCCGAATCCGGCCCGCTGCGCCGGGAGAAAATTGTCGACCACCACGTCGGCGCGCTGGATGAGCTTGCGCACGACGTCACCGCCGCGGCGAAGGTTCAGCGTGATCGATTCCTTGTTCCGGTTGATCGACAGAAAGTACGTGCTGATGCCGC
This sequence comes from Thermoanaerobaculia bacterium, assembly GCA_017883215.1. Lineage (GTDB taxonomy): Bacteria > Acidobacteriota > Thermoanaerobaculia > Gp7-AA8 > Gp7-AA8 > JAJXWV01. Next base: position 8,074 of record JADGOA010000116.1, read on the forward strand.
CGATGAATGGAGGGCCCCAGCGGCGCGTCTCGTCGCCGTGCTCGCGCTCTTCGATCTTGATGACCCGCGCTCCGGAATCGCCGAGCATCTGGGCGCAGAGCGGGCCGGCCAGAACGCGCGAAAAGTCGGCGACGAGAAGTCCTTCCAATGGTCGAGCGGGATGTTTGCTGCGTGGCACCGGGAGGGTATAGCAGGAGAGGGGCTGCGTGTCACGTCTCGAAAGCGTTTAGCGGGTAGCGTGTGGCGAGTTGGGGTGGCGGATCTCCTACCCGCTACACCCTAACCGCTACACGCTGTGTCAACGGTACTGTTGCTTGAGGGCCTCGAGATCGGCGAGCGCTTTGCGGAGGATGTTGACGACCTTGTGGACCTCGGTGCCGTAGACGCGCATCTCCGCGTCGCAGTCGGTCATCGAGTAGATGGCCTCGTCTTTCTCCAGGCGGTCGCGCTCGAAGCGGAGGCGCTCGGTCAGCTCTTCGATCTCGGAGACGAAAACGAAGTTGACGTCCTTCTCGCCGAGGTATCGCTTGCACTGCGGGCAGTGAATGGAGCGGTCGTCAGACGACTCGACCAGCTCGAATACGAACTGTCGCTTGCACTGCGGGCATTCGAAAACCTCGGGCAGCACGATGTCATCCTCTGCTGCCATTGTGCCACGGCTGTCAAAGCAGAAAGAGGCTTGACGGATGCGAAAAACAGGGATCGAAAGGCAGCGGAATGCGCACCTTGACCGTGGCGTTTAGCGCCGTGTACGATCCGCGCCCGCGGTCGGTGCTGGGAGATCGTTCAATGGTAGGACAATCGGCTCTGGACCGATGAATCGGGGTTCGACTCCCTGTCTCCCAGCCAGCCGGCACGGCCGGCAGCGCTTGTTGGCCCAGCCTCCTTGGAGGCTTTGTCAGTTTCAGGGCCGCGCATCGCGAGGATGCGAGTTCGATACTCGTCCAGTACTCCCAGCCAAATTCCAAAGCTATTCACCTGCCGCAACTTAGCCGGCCAGCCAACAACGACCATCGAACTCGCGCCGGTCGACGCGCGTGCTACGATTCTGCTCGTGCGACGCGTATCGAAGCGATCCGACGGTCAAGACATCATTCGTGATGCCGCTGCGATGCAGCGAACGATGAACCGGCTGCGCGGCGTCGGCCTCATTCCGCGAGGTGTGTACCGGTTCGCGAGTCATGAGGAGGCTGACGAGTGGATGATCAGGACGATCGCGAATACTCACGCGCACCTGAGCTCGAAGACCTCCTCTCGCTCTGCAAAGCACTGAACGCTTAGCCGCTCAGGCAGTTAGTCATCACGCGAAACTGCGCGATCCTCCCTGGCGTGTCGTCGGGTTCCGGCGAATGCTAGAATGTACATCGTTATGTACATGAGGAGGCCGGATGCGCAAACAACACTCCATCGCCGAAGCGCGGAGCAATCTGCCGAAGCTCGTTCGAGAGGCTGAATCGGGTGAGCCGATCGAGTTGACGCGTCGCGGCGAAAGTGTGGCCGTGTTGATCGGTCGAAAGCAGTACGCGCGTCTCGCGACTCACGCTCGACGCTTCTCTGAGGCTTGGAACGAATTCACCGAGGAAGTCGAGCTCTCTGAATTGGCCATCGACCCTGACGAAATCTTCAATGATGTGCGGGACAGTCGGGCCGGAAGAGATGTCGGGTTGTGAACTTGAAGTTTCTGCTCGATACCAACGTCGTTTCCGAGCCGCTTCGGCCGAAGCCTCAACATGGCGTAGTCGGAAAACTCCGCCGACATGAAGACGAAATCGCCATCTCGTCGGTGGTATGGCACGAGCTGCGGTTCGGAGCTGAACGCCTTCCGCCGTCCCGCCGGCGCGACGCCATCGTCCGCTACCTCGACGAGGTCGTTCTCGCGACGATG
>JADGOA010000117.1 GCA_017883215.1 Thermoanaerobaculia bacterium
AGCCGCCGGCAGCGGGCGGCTCGTCGAGCGGATCGCTCTCGTTCGACAAGCCTGCTGCGGACAGCGGCGGATTCTCCTTCGATACTCCGGCGGCCGCCGGAGGCTTCGGCTTCGGTGGAGGCGCGCCACAGTCGGGCGGATTCTCGTTCGACGCCGCCAGCGAGAAAACGCCGGCCGGCGGCGAGTTCGACTTCTCCGCCGCCGCGATGGAGACCACCCCGGAAGACCGGCAGAAAATCGAGCAGTACCTTGCCGACGGCGATTCGGCCTTCAACAGCGGCGACTATCAACAGGCCATCGATCTCTGGTCCCGCATTTTCCTGATCGACGTCACCAACGATCAGGCCTCCGAACGGATCGAGTCCGCCAAAACGAAGCGGCGCGAGATCGAGCAGAAGACCGAGCCGATTCTCGCTGCCGCCACACAGGCGTACGAGCGGAAGGAGTACGAGACGGCGCGGCTGAAGTTCAACGAAGTTCTCCGGGCCGACCCGTTCAACGCGAGCGCGCGCGATTACCTCGAGCGCCTCCCAGCATCCAGCATCCCGCGGCCCAGCTCCACCCCGCCAGCTGTCCCGCCGGCGAGGCCCGACATCTTCGCCGACGAGGAGTCGTACGACTCTTCGCTCACGCCTCCCGAGGCGGCTCCCGCCGCCGCGAGATCGGCCGCCGAGAAGCAGCCCGGCGTGAAAGCTGCGGCCAAACCGCGCAAGGGCGGCTTGCCGCTCATCCCCATCGCCGCGGCCGTCGCCGTCCTCGTACTCGCCGTCGGAGGATGGTTCATCTGGTCGAAGTTCAGCAAGCCCGTCTACGACCCGACTGAAACGCAGGCGACCTTCAAACAGGCGGCCGTCCTCTCCAAACAGGGAAAACTCGATGAGGCGATCTCCCTGCTGCAGGACGTCAAACCGGAAGATCCGCAACACGACAAGGCGGTCCTCATGATCGCCGACCTGCAGCACAGGAAATCCCAGGGCAACGAGATGGTCGGAGGAAAGCCGGCAGCGGTCTTCTTCAACGATCAGCTCATTGCCGGGCGCACGGCGTTCGAGGCACACGACTACGACGGGGCGAAGAAGTCGTTCGAGGCAGCCATGCGTGTCAAGACGCTGCCGCCCGACATGAAGTCGCTCTACGACACTGCTGCCCAACAGGTGTCAAAGCTCGATGGCACGAAGTCCCTCTTCCGCGCGCGCCAGTACCAGGATGCCCTCGGCAATCTCGAGCAGCTCGTGCAACAGGATCCGCAGAATCAGAACATCCGCAGGATGATCATCGACGCCCACTTCAACCTCGGCGCCATGGCCCTGCAGGAGGAGCGGCTGGACGACGCGACCAAACAGTTCGACGAAGTGCTGAAGCTCGATCCGACCGACGAACTGGCCAAGCGCAGCAAAGAGCTGGCAGCGCGCTACAACGGCCAGGGCAAAGACCTGCTGTTCAAGATCTATGTAAAGTATCTGCCGCTGCGGCAGGCGAGCTGATGACTGCAGCGAGTAGCGAGTAGCGAGTAGCGAGTAGGGAGTAGCGAGTAGCGAGTAGGGAGTAGCGAGTAGCGTCAGGCTGGATTCGCCACTCGCTACTTGCCACTCGCTGGCTGGGAGGGGGGCGCAATGCGATTCGACGAAGTTGAGCTCGAAACGGTGGCAGTCGATCCAGGGCCGCTGGGAGGTACCAATCCGCCGGCCGGCGAAATCAGCGAGGCGCCACGACTGCGAAGGCTCTTCGCTCTTCTGACCGATCTTTCCCTCTTCGCCGCCCTCATCCTCGGCCTCTCGCCGCTCCTCCCGGAACCCAAGGAGTGGATCTCGAACGCGGCGCTGGCCGGCTTCGTCATCGTCGTCTCGTTCTACTACTTCGTCGGGAGCTGGCTGCTGTGGGGAAAGACCATCGGCGGGGCCATCTTTGACGTGAGGGTCGTCTCTCCCGACCATCCGGCGATGCCGTTCCGCTGCGCCGCGCTGCGATGGATCGCCCTCTACGCATCGCTGCTCACGGCCGGCATCGCTTTTCTTCTGGCACTCCTCCCCTCCCACCGCTCACTCGCCGATCGCCTGTCGTCAACGCGCTGCGTTGCAGGCGTGTGAGCGAAGGAGTGCGGGCGTCTCGCCCGCACTCCTAGCGGACCGGCGCCGTCAACCCGTGCCCGATCGGATACAGGCCCGGCAGATTTACAGGAAGCTTTCCGCGGAACGGGATCTCGCCGGTGATGGTCCGGACGGCGGCGAGCTCGGCCCCGGGAGTGGTGTCGTAGGTGACGATGTAGCTCGGCATCTCCGTCATGTGGGTGAGTGCGAAGGGACTGCCGAACACGGTGAGGACGAAGGGCTTATTCGTCGCCACCAGATCGCGAAGGAGGCTCATCTCGGCGGAGGTGAGGTCGATCGATCCCCTGAACGCGGCGACGCGGATGAAGGCGTTCACGACGATCGTGTCGGAGATCTGCGCGAGCTTGCGCACCATGTCGAACTCGTTCGGCGTGCTCTGGTCATCCACCGTGACGGTGACGGCTCGCGGAAACTTCCTGGCCATCTCCGCGGTCAGGACGCGCCCGACGGTCCCTTCGCGCCATCCGGTGCGGCTGTCGAGCATCACGATTTGCGTGAGACGGGTGTCGGGCGATGGCTTGAGCGGCAACACTCCGCGCTCGTCGCGCACCAGGGTGACGGCGCTGTCGGCCACCTGCTGGGCGAAGTCGCGGTGCGGCTTCGTCCCCACCGTCTCCGGCAGCCTGTTGACGTCGACGAAGCGGTTCTTGGGATTGGCGAGATCGAGCTGCGCTTTCAGGCGCAGAACGCGCCGCGCCGACTCATCGATGCGGCTGACCGGAATCTCGCCGCTCGCCACGGCGGCTTTGATCGTGTTGAACGCCGTCTCCACGCTCGGTGAGAAGAGAAGCACGTCCACGCCCGCCTTCACCGCCCGGATGGTTGCTTCCGCCGGCGTGAAGTACTTCGCGATTCCGCCCATCGTCATGGCATCGGTCACCACAACGCCTTCGAAGTGGAGCTCGTCGCGCAAGATCCCGGTGACGATGTTCTTCGACAGCGTCGCCGGAACGTTCTTCTCCGGCTCGAGCTGCGGCATGTAGATGTGAGTGGTCATGATGGAATCGACACCGGCCGCGATCGCAGCCCGGAACGGGACGAGCTCGAGCGACTCGAAGCGCTGTCGCGGCACGTCGAGCACCGGCATGCCGATGTGCGAATCGGTGGCCACGTCGCCGTGTCCCGGGAAGTGCTTGGCCGTGGCGATGACGCCGTTCTCCTGCGCTCCGCGGATGTAGGCCGTCACGAACTTAGCCACCGACTCCGGGTTCTCGCCGTAGGAGCGAATGTTGATGATGGGGTTCTCGGGGTTGTTGTTGACGTCGGAAACCGGATACCAGATCCAGTTCACGCCGACGGCGCGGCATTCCTGGGCCGTCAGTTTTCCCGCTTCGTAAGCGAGCTGCGGATCGCCGGCGGCACCGAATGACATCGCCAGCGGGAGCCGCGTCGCGCCGAACAGCACGTAGGCCGGGCCGCCTTCGACGTCGGCCGTGATGAGCAACGGCAGCTTGGCCATCCGCTGCATTTCATTGCTCGTGAGCGCGTTCGCGGCGACGTCGCCGCCGAAGGTGTGGTAGCCGCCGACGTGGAACTCCGTGATGTTGCGGCGGATGGTGTTCATCTCGTCGGAGTCGACCGGCCGGAAGTTGCCGGAGGGAGGTCCCGCCGGAATGATCATCTGCCCGATCTTCTCGTCGAGCGTCATCGAGCGGAGCGTCTTCTCCACCCATCGCTCGCGCGCGCGGCCGTTGTCACCGGCGCGGGCGGAGATGGTGAGCATCAGGGAGAGCGCGATGAGGACGATTGCGCGTTTCATGTGGGATGGGAGAGTCTATCGCGGCGGCCGCTTCGATCAGCGCCCATGTCACCCGGGAGCGCCGGGTGAGGGGCTCCATGTCACCCCTCTCCCGCCGGGAGAGGGTGGCGCGACCGACGAAGGAGGGAGCGCCAGGTGAGGGGCGTGAATCTGGCGCGCTTCCTCGAATGAAAAATTTCGAATGAAGAACCAGGAAGGAAGAGAGGGCTCTCCGCCAGAAACACGCCCCTCACCCGGCCGCGAGCCGCCCATCCCACCGCCCGCTCACGGCCACCCTCTCCCGGTGGGAGAGGGGTGACAGCGCGCGATGGCGCGAGATGCGGCAGCAACACATGAAACCCCTGCGCATTGCCTACTGCGCACTGACCCCTACAGGATCGTCGGGTACTTCCGCGGATTCGCCTCGTGCATCAGCGCATACACCCGCTCGAAGATCGATTCGCGGTTCGGCTTCGACCAGTAGTCGCCGTCCGAGCCATAGGCCGGACGGTGCTCGGTCGCGGCAATCGTCAGCGGCGGGGAGTCGAGCCAACCGTATCCGCCGTCGCGCTCGAGCACGTTCTGCATCATGAACGCCGTTCCGCCCCCCGGAACGTCCTCGTCGATGAAGGCGATGCGGCTCGTCTTTTTCAGCGATTCGGCGATCACTCCGCGACGATCGAACGGAAGCAGCGTCTGCACGTCGATGACTTCGGCGTCGATCCCTCTCGTGGCCATGAGCCCCGCCGCTTCGAGCACGATCCGCAGAGTCGCCCCGTACGACACGAGAGTGACGTCGCTCCCCTGCCTCATCACTTCCGGGACACCGAGGGGAAGCGTGAAGTCGGCGATGTTCGATGGCAGCCTCTCTTTGACGCGGTAGGCGTTCAGCACTTCGATGACCAGCGCCGGATCGTCGGCGCGAAGAAGCGTGTTGTAGAAGCCGGCCGCCTGGGTCATGTTCCGCGGCACGCAGACGTACATCCCCCGCACCAGATTGAGGATGCCGGCCATCGGCGAACCGGAGTGCCAGATCCCCTCCAGCCGGTGCCCGCGCGTGCGAAGGATCGCCGGCGCCTTCTGCCCCCCCGCGCTGCGCCACCGCGTGGTGGCCAGATCGTCCGACATGATCTGCAGCGCGTACAGCAGGTAGTCGAGGTACTGGATCTCCGCGATGGGCCGCAACCCGCGCAGCGCAGCGCCGATGGCCTGCCCGACGATGGTCGTCTCGCGGATGCCGGTGTCGGAGACGCGGAGCAGGCCGAACTTCTCCTGCAGTCCCGCGCAACCCTGGTTCACGTCGCCGAGCTTCCCGACGTCTTCGCCGAAGATGACGACGCGCGGATCGCGCCGCAGGGCGTTGTCGAAGCAGCGGTTGATGATCTCGAATCCATTGAGAAGCGGCGCGTCGGCCGCGTACGCAACATCGACGACAGGAACCTTCAGCGCGGAGTCGGGCCCTTCCCCATACAGCTGTTCATCGTAACGGCGAGAGTTCGCCCGATCTGTACTGCGCCGCCACTCGACGATGTCAGCAGGCACTTCCTCGCCGGCGATCACGATGGCGCTCGTGAGCGCGCGCATGGCGTCGCGGCGGTGGGGGCCACGCTGTTTCTTCAAGTTGTCGCGCAGCTGCTCGATCTGATTGCGGCGGGCGTCGGCACTATCTCCCCCGCCGTCACCGGGAGCTGCGGGCGCGCTGCTGCGCGCCCCTACGGTGCCGGCGATCCGATCGAGGAACCCGATCGCCGTCTTCACTTCGCCGTCGATCGATTCGCGGTACGAATCCCACGCCCGCCGTTGCGCGTCGCGCACAAACTGCTGATCCTCACGCTCGAGCTGATCGAGATCCGCAGCGGTTGCGATCTCCTTCCCGATCATCCATTCGCGCATCTTGCGGAGGCAGTCGAACTCGACCTCCCACCCCAGCCGCTCTTTGGTCTTGTAGCGCTCGTGACTGCCGGAGGTCGAATGCCCCTGCGGCTGCGTCAGCTCGATGACGTGGACGATCGACGGCACGTGCTCCATCCGCACGATGCTCGCCGCGGCGATGTACGTTTCGCAGAGCGCCGGGTAATCCCAACCCCTGACCGTGTAGAGGTCGAAACCCTGCTTCTGCCGCGGGTCGCGTTGAAACCCCTTCAGCAGCTCGGAGAGGTTCCCCTTCGTCACCTGGAACTCATTCGGCACCGAAATTCCGTAGTTGTCGTCCCAGATCGACACGATCACCGGGATTCCCAGCACCCCCGTGGCGTTGATCGACTCCCAGAACATCCCCTCGGCGCAGCTGGCGTTGCCGATTGTTCCCCATGCGATCTCGTCCCCGTCTCGCGAGAAATCGGTCAGACCTTTGAGGCCTTCGGTCTCGCGATAGAGCTTCGAGGCATAGCCGAGTCCGACCAGGCGCGGCATCTGCGACCCGGTCGGCGACATGTCGGCGGAGGTGTTGAACGTCTCGGTCTGCGGGAGCCATCGACCGTTCTGGCCGATCACCCGCGTGGAAAAGTGCGAGTTCATCGACCGGCCGCCGGACCAGGGATCGTGGGCCACGTCCGCGTGGGCATAGAGCTGCGCGAAGAAGTCGTCGAGCGTGCCGATGCCAAGAGCCAGGATCAGCGTCTGATCGCGATAGTACCCGGAGCGCCAGTCGCCTTTGCGGAAGGCGCGCGCCATGGCCAGCTGCGCGACCTCCTTCCCATCGCCGAAGATGCCGAACTTCGCCTTTCCGGTCAGAACCTCTTTGCGGCCGATGAGGCTGGCCTGCCGGCTGCGGTAAGCGATTCGGTAGTCGTCGATGATGCTCTCGCGCGTGAACTGCGTGCGCGACTGCTGTTCTTCAGGCACGATTGTCGGGCTCCAATCGGGTCACGGGACAGACCGCAGATGGCAGACCGCAGACCGCGGTTCAGGCCCTCTTTCTGCGGCTTTCCTGAATGCTAGCACGTGGCTCCTGGAGTGCGGACGTCCTCGTCCGCCACCGCCGGGCGTCCTCGCCCGGCGGTACGAATACGATCGGACGAGGACGTCCGATCGCTGCCGACGAGGACGTCCGCACTCCGCACCTACGCCCGGTCCAGTTCCGCCACCGCCACATCCAGCATCTCCTGCACCCGCTCGCCGCTCGGGCTCTCGCAGTAGATGCGGATGATCGGCTCGGTTCCCGACTTCCGGAACAGAATCCACGAGCCGTCCTCGAAGTTCATCTTCACGCCGTCTTTCTGTTCGAGGTTCCGGAACCCCGGCCCGAACGAGCGATCGAGCTCGCCGGCCTTGATCCGGTCGATGAGCCGGCCGCAGACGTCCATCGGCCTGTGAAGATCGCGCCGGTCGTACTGCAGCGCCCCGAATTCCTGCTCCATGTGCGTGATGATGTCGGACAGCGGCCGCGCGTAGTAGGCAACGCACTCCGCGACCAGCAGTCCCGAGAGAATTCCGTCGCGCTCCGGAAGGAAATGGCCGAAACCGATGCCGCCGCTCTCCTCGCCGCCGATGAGGACGTCGCGCGAGAGCATGAGGTCGGCGACGTACTTGAAGCCGATAGGCGTCTCGTGCAGCGTCGCCCCGAGGGCACTCGCTACTTTCTCGACCAGGCGCGTCGTGGAAAAGGTCTTGACGATGTCGCCGTGCAGCTTCTTCTCGCGCACCAGGTACAACGCCAGCAGCGCGATGATCTTGTGTGGAGAGACGAATTCGCCGCGTTCGTCGAGGATGCCCAGGCGGTCGGCGTCGCCGTCGTTGCAGATGGCGAGGTCGTACTCGCCGGTCATCATCACGTCTTTCGAGGCCACCAGGTTCTCGGGGATCGGCTCCGGATTGACGCCGCCGAACGACGGGTTCACGTCGCCCCGAATGCCATCGACGATCGAATCGGAGCCGGCCTCGAGACTCTTCTTGATGATCCGCGCGGAGCCGACGTAGTCGAGTCCAAGGATGCGTGACGGCAGCGTGGCGGCCACGCCGTGGATCGGATCGTGGAGGATGGCCAGCCTGCCGCGGAGGATCCGTTCCACGTCGAGCTGGGCCCTCAGCGCGATGATGTAGTCGTCGAGGATGTTCTCCTCGGCAATCGACCCTCCCTCGCGCCGCGACGATTGACCGAGGCTCGCGGAAATCTTCTGGTATGTCTCCGGCAGTGCCGAGCCGCCGTACCACGCCTTGAATTTGATCCCGTTGTACTTCGCCGGGTTGTGGCTCGCCGTCACCACCACCCCGCCGAGGACCCTGCGATGGAAAGCTGTGAAGGCGATGGTCTGTGATGGTGTCGGCGAACTGGCGAGGACGACCTGGAATCCGGCGTCCCGCAGCTCCTCGGCGACAGCAACTGAGAACTCGCGCGAGAGGAAGCGGCGGTCGTAGCCGACGATCAGCGTGTTTCTATCGATGTCTTTGGGAGGCTCGAGCGTCCGCGCTGCGACGGCGATCGCGGCCGCCACCCGCCGCACGTTCTCGAATGTGAAACCGTCCGCAATGACCGCACGCCATCCGTCGGTGCCAAACGTAATCTGTGTCTGCATGGAGGGCGTATTGTAATTCGCTGGCACCGGCTCACGCTGAGACCCCTCCCCGCTGCGGCAGCCCTCGCGCCTGCGATTGTGTGTCTCGGCTGAAGGGCCAATGGCCTCAACTCAACCGCAGTGTGTGGCACAGACACTCCTGTCTGTGCCAGTCGGAATGCAGAAGGCACAGACAAGAGTGTCTGTGCCACACCTGCTCAGCAGTTGAGGGTCGCTTACGTTTATGCCATCGGGATGACGGCCGCCGCGATCACCGGAAGATGCCGCCGGAGAGCTTCGGCCGGTTGTCCTTCGCAGGCGTGGCGATGCTGACGCCGGTCGAGTCGCCTACGATCTCGACCCGATCGCCCGGAGCTCGCGCCGGCGTGATCGGCTCGAGAGAAGCCGGCGGCGGCGCTGAACTCGTCGTCTGCGTCGGCGGGGCGATCGTCGTCGTGACGAGATACTGCGAGCGCGCTGCCGGCTCGAGCAACAACGGATCCGCCGCGGTCTGGTCCGGCACCGGCTCCTCGGTCACCACCTCGGGCGCGCGCCTTGCCACGACCGGCTCGGCGCCGATGTGGCGCTGGAACAGCCGGCCGAAGCCTTCGGACCGAGGCGCCCGCATGTGGGACACAACACCGATTCCGGCGAATGCCACAACGGCCGCCAGAAGTGCCCAGCCGAAGTTCCTCAGAGTCAGGATGCGGACGTGCTCCCGACGGTCATGAACCGGTACGATGGGGTCAGGGTGACTGCGCAACATGTAGTTATTAGTTCAAGATGGCTGCCAGAGAGGCAGCGAGTGGCGAGCAGCGAGTAGTGGCAGCGCCACAAGTGGCGCATTTCGAGTGCGTTGCGGCAGCTCCCCTATTTGCCACTCGCTACTCGCTACTCGCTTGAAAGGAAAGCAAATGGCAAGAATCGGCGTGATAGGTACCGGATGGGGAGCGCGGGTGCAGGTGCCGATGTTTCGCGAAGCCGGACTCGACGTTGTCGCCATCGCCGGTCACTCGAGCGACAAAACCAAAGCTGCTGCGGCCGAGCTCGGAGTCGAAGCGGTTGGCGCATGGCGCGACCTCATCGAGCGCGATCTCGACCTCGTCACCATCGTCACGCCGCCGTCGGAGCACCTGGAGATGGCGCTCGCGGTTCTCGCCGCAGGCAAGCACGTCATGTGCGAAAAACCGACTGCTCTCGATGCAGATCAGGCGGAGCAACTCGTCGGGGCGGCGCGATCGCAACCGAACCGCATCGCCCTGATCGATCACGAGCTGCGATTCCTCCCCTCCTGGCGCGAGGCGCGGCGGCGCGTCCCCGAGCTCGGCGGCATCCGCTATGCCGAGGTGCGATACGCCAGTCCCGGCCGCGGCGACCGCGCCCGCGCCTGGAACTGGTGGAGCGATGCAGTGCGCGGCGGCGGAATCTGGGGCGCAGTCGGCTCGCACTTCATCGATGCGGTCCGCTACCTTCTCGGGGAGATCGACTCCGCGCATGCGAACCTCGAAACCGTCATCCGCGAACGCCCGGTCCCGGCGGACATACACGCTAATTCCGTAGGGGCGCGCAGCGGAGCGCCGGGTGAGGGGCGTCAAGACTGGCGGACAGTCACCTCCG
>JADGOA010000118.1 GCA_017883215.1 Thermoanaerobaculia bacterium
CCGAAGCCGCGGAGCGGCGGAGGACAGCGAGGGATCCCCCGCACTCCCGGGGTGGCGGGGGATTCCTCGCCGCGCTCCACCCCTCCGGGGTTCCGCCGGTTCGGAATGACAGTGTCACCTCCGTTCCAGCGGCGCCCGCGCCGTTCGCCGGCTCAGGATGACGGTCGATCGTTCCCTAGGACCGTCCGCTCCTCGCCATCCGCCACACGCCGTAGGCGCTCATGATCGTCCACGTTCCTTCCAGCAGGATGAATCCGTACTGGCGTGCGGCGACGGCCGCGATCCACAGGCAGGCGCCGCCGGCGAAATTCAGCGACTGATACGTCATCGTGGCCGCATCCAGCCGGCGCAGCTGCTGGGCGGCAAAGGCAAAGAGGATGAGAACTGCTCCTACGAGCGACACGATCTGAAACACCATAGAATTCGTCACCTTGCGAAAAGAAGTGGGCCAGCGTTGTTCGACATCCAGCTTTGCCCGCCAGCGCATCTCGCGGCTTAGCAGCAATCCAACCACCCATCGATGAGGGAACTGCCGATGATTCGCAGGCTTGCCGTCTGCCTCTTTCTGCTTTCGTTTGTGTCAGCCGCGTTTGCCGAGACGAGCCCCGCCGTGCCGTCGCCCGAGGAGTTTCTCGGCCACAAGCTCGGCGAGCGGTTCACCTCGTGGGAGCAGATTCTCGGCTATTTCGACGAGCTGGCGAAACGCTCGAATCTCATCGCCGTTCAGAGGATCGGCGAAACCTACGAGGGCCGGCCCCTGGTGCTGGCCACGATCACCTCCGCGAAGAACCGCGCCGCGCTGGACGCGATTCGCGGCGACGTGGCCTCGCTGGCCAATGCCGCCGTCGACGTCCCGCGCGCGACTTCGATCGCCAGGACGACGCCGGCGGTGGTCTGGCTCGCCTTCGGCGTCCACGGAAATGAATCCTCGTCTTCCGAGGCTGCCATGGAGGTGGCGAGCACGCTTCTGCGCGACCCGGAGGCGCAACGGCTCCTCGACGACGTCATCGTGGTCATCGATCCTTTGCAGAATCCCGACGGCCGCGAGCGGTATGTGCAGTGGTACAAGCGCACGCGCGGCGTGAGTCCGAGTGCAAATCCTCAGTCGTTCGAACACGTCGAACCGTGGCCGGGCGGCCGTTTCAACCACTACCTCATCGACATGAATCGTGACTGGGCGTGGTCGTCGCAGCAGGAGACCCGCGCCCGCATCGCGCAATACCGGCAGTGGAACCCGCAGGTGTTCGTCGATTTCCACGAGATGGGATCGAACTCCACGTACTTCTTCCCCCCCGATGCGAAGCCGCTCAACGCCAACCTGCCGCGCGAGCTGGAGACGTGGCTGGGCGTATTCGGGCGTGCCAATGCCGAGGCGTTCACAGGCCGGGGCTGGCCGTTCTTCGTGGGCGAGGTGTTCGACCTCTTTTATCCGGCCTACGGGGACTCCTGGCCCTCGCTCCACGGCGCCATCGGCATGACCTACGAGGTGGCGGGTGGCGGACGGGCCGGGACGATCGTGGATCGTGAGGACCAGACCAAGCTCACGCTCGCGCACCGCATCGAGCAGCATTACACGACGGCGATGACGACGTTGCGCACGGCGGCGGCACATCGCGAAGCGCTGCTGCGCTACATGTACGACTCGGCGCGTGCCCAGACCGAGGGAGGGAAAGCGGTCTACTTCATTCTCCGCGGCTCGCCGAGCTTCGAGCCGCTCGTGGCGATGCTGCAGCGCAACGGGATCCGCGTCGAAACGCTCAGCGGGCCTCTCACCACGCGCGCGACGCGAGTCACCGGCTCGAACCCCGAGAGCCGGACGTTTCCGGCCGGCACCGCGGTCGTCACAACCAGGCAGCCCCTCGGAAGACTCGCCCAGACGCTGCTCGAGAAGTCACCGGTCTTCACGCAAGGATTTCTCGAGGCGCAGCGCGCGCGTGCCCAGGCCGACGAGCCCGATGAGTTTTACGACGTCACCGCGTGGGCCTTGCCGCTGGCAATGAACGTCGAGGCTTTCACAGCGGCGGCTCCGATCAACGCTGACATGAAGCCGTATCAGATCGAACAGCCACCCCCGTTCCGGGCGGCTGCCTACGGGTACCTGGTCGACGCACTTGATCCGAATGTGTACCGCTTTGCCGGCCAGTTGCTCGCCAGCGGCAGCAATTTCAGCGTGAGCGAAGACGATGTCGTCGTCGGCGACCGCACCTTCGATCGTGGAACGCTGATCATCCTGAAGGGAAACAACAAGCCCGACCTCGACGCGACGCTGACGCGCATCTCCGCCGAGACCGGCGCGCCGACGGTGCCCCTGGAGTCGGGATGGACGGGCGGGACGGCGTTCGGCTCGGAGAAGATCCACTACGTTCGCGATCCGAAGATCGCGCTCGTGGGAGGTCCGGGCGTCTCCGCCACCTCCTACGGCATGCTCTGGCACACGCTGGACATCGACAGCCCCATCCCGCACACGACGCTCGCGCTCGACTCCCTCGCGAACACCGATCTCAGCGATTACCGAGTCATCGTGCTCCCCGACGGACAGGCCTATGCGGATCGCCTCGGTAAACGCGGTATCGAGAAGCTGCAGGCGTGGATCCGCGAAGGCGGAACTGTCGTGGCCATCAGCCGCGCTAACGCTTTCCTCCGCGCGAAGGACGTCGAAGTGTCGAAGCTCAAACCATGGGAGCCGCCGAAGGTGGGCGAGGAGAAGCCGGCGGTGAAAGACGATCCGGCCAGCGTGCCCCAGAAGGAAGAGCGCTACAACGAGTACCGCGTTCCCGGCGCCGCCTTCGCGACGACGATGAACGAGCGGTCGTTTCTCACCTTCGGCGTGCCGCGGCCTCCCGCGGTGCTGATCGAAGGAAGCACCGCGTACCGGCCGGTCGCGCACAAGGTGGACAACATCCTGACGATTCCGCGGGCCGAGGCGCTCGTTGCCGGCGTGGCCTGGCCGGAGTCGATCGAAAGAGTGCAGGGATCCGTAGTTGTGGTGAGCGAGCCGTACGGCCGGGGAAACGTGATCACGTTCGCCAACGATCCGCACTTCCGCCTCTTCTGGCGCGCCACGCTGCCGCTGTTTCTGAATGCCGTGCTGTACTCGCCGTCCTTTCCAAGGGGAAGCATGTAAAGGGAAGCGGGAAGGCAGGGCGGCAGACGACCGATTGCCGCCGGCTGAACCGATCACCGTAGGGCACGGCTGCGCCGTGCCGAACCTTCGTGGGTGGGGGGACGCACGCCCGCCCACGGGAGTTCGGCACGGCGCAGCCGTGCCCCACAGGGCGTGCCCCTGCTCGCCACACGCTCCGGAAGGCGCTAACTTGATCGCATGAGCAGCATCCGTCCGGCCGCCGTCGCCGGAAGTTTCTACGAAGGAAACGCGGAGCGTCTCGCCGCGCAGGTTGCCGCCTGCGTCGCGGCCAACGAGACGCCGCAGACGAAAGAGCGCTTCATCGGCGCAGTGGTGCCCCATGCCGGCCTGATGTACAGCGGTCACGTCGCGGCCGCGGTGTACACAGCGGTCGAGCTGCCGCGCCGCTTCATCATTCTTTGCCCGAACCACACCGGCTTTGGCCACTTCGCCGCGATCAACCGCGAGGGGGCGTGGCGGACACCGTTAGGCGACGTTTCGATCGACACGCCGCTTGCGGACGCGGTGATGGCGCGCTCGAAGATCCTCGTCGAAGACCGGATGGCGCACGCACGCGAGCACTCGCTGGAAGTGCAATTGCCGTTTCTGCAGCAGCTGGCCGGCGAGTTCACGTTCGTACCGATCTGTCTCGGCGCGAACCGCTACGACTATTGCGAAGAGATCGGCGGGGCTGTCGCCGACGCTGTGCGCGCGCAACAGGAGCCGGTCGGCATCGTGGCGAGCTCCGATCTCAACCATTACGAGGATCAGCAGACCACGCTCCGGAAGGACCAGCTCGTGATCGACGAGGTGCTGACGCTGAATCCGCGGGAGCTCTGGCGCGTCGTCGATGAGTTCGACGTTTCCATGTGCGGATTCATCCCCGCGACGACGATGCTGATCGCCGCGAAGCAGCTCGGCGCGAAGCACGCTCGCCTGCTGAAGCATGCCACCTCCGGCGACATCAATCGCGACTACGGCCACGTGGTCGGCTACGCCGGGATCGTGATCACGTAGAGACCAGGTACCCGCCTGATCGTGGGCGCGAAGGGCATGGTTGCGCCGCATACGAAATGGCTTGGGGCCCTACGGCCGATTCACTCGCTGCATGAACGCTGGCGCTGCCCCCCAGCGATTCTGCACGATAAACTGCGCCACCGGACCATATGCGCATCCTCTTCGCCACCGCAGAAGTTGCTCCCGTCGCCAAGACCGGGGGCCTGGGCGACGTCTGCGGCTCGCTTCCCAAGGCGCTGGCGAAGCTCGGCCACGAAGTGGTCGTGTTCATGCCGTACTACCGCCAGGCCCGTGAGTGGTTCGAAGACCACGGAATCGTCCCCGAAGTGGCCGTCCCGCCGACGCAGGTGATGTGGGCGAACTGGTCGGCCGAGGCGACCATCCTTCGCACCACGCTGCCGGAGAGCGATGTGCCGCTCTACCTCGTCGTCAACGACCACTTCTTCGACCGCCAGCAGATCTACGCGTTGCGCGAGGACGGCTTCGACGATTTCCTTCTGCGCTACGTTTTCTTCTGCCGCGCCATCGTCAACGCCTGCGACATCCTCGGCATCGCCCCCGACATCCTCCACGCCCACGACTGGCATACGGCGCTCTTGCCGGTCTATCTCGATTCGGGGTTGAGAGGGAACGACAGCTTCCGCACGACACGCTCCGTCTACACGATCCACAACCTCAACTACCAGGGCATCGCCGCTGCCGCTGCCTTCGCCATCACCGGACTGCACAGCCGCTACTGGGCTCCCGACGCGGTGGAGCACTGGGGGCAGGTCAATCCGATGAAGGGCGGAATCCTTTTCGCCGATCAGGTGACGACCGTATCGCCGAATTACGCGCGGGAGATCCAGGCGCCGGTCCTTGGCGCAGGGCTCGACGGCATCCTGCGCAGTCTCTCCTTCAAGCTGACCGGCGTCCTCAACGGCATCGACGTCGAACAGTGGGATCCGGCCACCGATCCGCTCGTTCCCTCGAACTTCACTGCCGGACGGCTGAACGGAAAGAACCTGACCAAGCGCAAGCTGCTGAAAGAGGCCGGGCTTCGCCATCGCGCGAAGACCCCGCTGATGGCCGTCGTCTCGCGCCTTGTCGATCAGAAGGGATTCCAGCTCCTCACGCCGGTCGTCGACCGCCTCCTCCGACTTGGCGCGCAGCTGGTCGTCCTCGGCAGCGGTGACGCGCAGTTCGAGGATGCTTTCAAAGCCGTCGAGTCGGCCAACCCCGAGAGCTGCCGGGTCTGGATCGGCTTTGACGATGCTCTGGCGCACCACATCTACGGCGGGGCGGACCTCCTGCTGATGCCGTCCATCTACGAGCCCTGCGGCCTGAATCAGATGTACGCGCTGCGTTACGGCACCCTGCCGCTGGTGAGGATGACGGGCGGCCTGGTCGACACGGTGACACCCTTCGACGGCACGAACGCCGACCGGGCCACCGGATTCGGCTTCCGCAGCACTCTGCCTCAGGATCTGTTCGCTGCCGGCTGGCTGGCAGTTCTCAATTACCGCGAAACGAAGGTCTGGAAGACTCTCCAGCACAACGGAATGAGCATCGATTTCTCGTGGGACCGCTCGGCGCGTGAATACGATGCCATCTACCGGCGCGCGATGATCTCGTGAAGGATGGCACCTGCAATGCGCAACAAGGGCTCAGGAGGACCACAGCATGATGGTGTTCTTGATGACAGTCGCCGGGACGCTCCTGCTGGTGGCGAGTGGCCGCCGCGTGGCCCCGCAGCCGGTTTGCACGAATCGCAAGCGTTGAAAGCGTCAGCATACGAAGAGTGCTATGGCGCGATCGTCGCCATCTGGAAGGATGAAGGCGGGAACACGCTCGACGACATCGCCCTGATGGCGACGATCAATTCCGTGCTCGCCAATCGATTCACCACCTACTACTGGACCGGTTTCTACCGCGTCTGCGGCGACCGCCTGGTCGTCGGCCCCTACATCGGCACGGTCGGCTGTCTGCAGATCCAGTTCGGCAAAGGCGTCTGCGGCACGGCCGCCGCGCGGCGGGAGACCCTGATCGTCCCGGACGTGAACCAGTTTCCCGGCCACATCGCCTGCGATGCCGCCTCGAAGTCCGAGATCGTGGTCCCGCTCTTCGATCCTGCGGGCGAGCTGATCGGCATGCTGGACATCGACTCC
The DNA here is from genome assembly GCA_017883215.1 of Thermoanaerobaculia bacterium. Classification (GTDB taxonomy): domain Bacteria; phylum Acidobacteriota; class Thermoanaerobaculia; order Gp7-AA8; family Gp7-AA8; genus JAJXWV01. Next base: position 6,289 of record JADGOA010000118.1, read on the forward strand.
GACCAGTTCGACGCGTTCGACGAGGAAGACCGCGCGGGGCTGGAGCGGATCGTCGGTTTGTTCAGGCAAACGTGATATTCGCGGCCACGCACGGCAGGTTTTATCGGGTGTCGGTGGTCGGGGGTCGGAGGCATTCCGAACTTCATCTTCCTTCGCAAATGAATCCAGGCTCAACGAAACGGTGAAACGTCCGGCGGCGGGCGCGTCAGGAGGCTTCCGCTCGCGCCGCCTCCCCTCCGCGGCGTTATCATGAAATGGCCGCGTGGAGGGGTGCCGTGATGAATCAGACCTTCCGAATTGCCGTTCTCGTTCTCGCTTCGCTGGCTGCCGTCTCCGCATTCGCCGCGAACCCCCCTGTCGTTTTGTCGATTGATCCCCAGAACGTCGTCGCCGGAACGGCGGCCTTCACCCTCACGGTCAATGGCGCCGCCAACACATTCGTCAGCGGCGCGACAGTTCGCGTCAACGGGAGCGCGCGCAACACCAGCTTCGTATCAGCGTCGCAGCTGACGGCGACCATCACCGCCAGCGACATCTTCAACGCCGGCACGTTCCAGATCACCGCCACGAATCCCGGCACCCTGCCGTCGAGCGCGCTCGCGCTGACGGTGCTTCCGAACAGTCCGACGATCTCGTCGATCGATCCGGCCTTAGTGTCCACCCAAACGGCTCCGCTGACGCTCACCGTCAACGGCCAGAACTTCGCCAGCACGGCCACGGTGATGGTGGGGGCCAAGTCCCGCACGACGACGTTCGTCAACACCGGCCAGCTCACGGCCGTCCTCCCGGCTTCGGATTTCGCCTTCTCCACGACGCTGCAGATCACGGTGCTGAATCCGAACAACAAGACCTCCAGCGCCGTCCCTCTCACCGTCACCTCGACGACGCCCTCGCCGGCGATCACGGTGATCAGTCCCAGCACGGTGACGGCGGGCGGCAACGCATTCACGCTCTCCGTGGTCGGCACCGCCTTTGTGAACGGTGCAGTGGTCAAAGCGAACGCGCTCAACCGGGCCACGACATTCGTGGACACTTCGCATCTGACGGCGCAGATCCTGTCGACCGACATCGTGAAGGCGGGGACGATCAACATCACCGTCGCCAATCCGGACGGCTCGACGTCAGCCTCCGCACAGCTCACCGTTGCGGCGACGACCCAACCGGTGATTCTGAGCCTTTCGCCATCTACGATCACTGCCGGCGCCGCTCAGTTCACGTTGACCATCAACGGATCTGGGTTTGTCAACGGTTCGACGGCGCAGGTGAATGGGAGCTCCCGCAGCGCCACGTTCATCAGCGCCTCGAGTCTGACGGTGACTGTGATGACTTCGGACGTGATCAGTCCGGGACAGCTGCCGATCACGGTCACCACGCCGCCGCCGAATGGCTCGGTGTCGAACCAGTTTTCACTCAACGTCGTTTCGCAGTTCGCTCCGACGATCACGAGCATCACTCCGAGCACGCTTCTAGCCGGTTCACCGAACCTCAAGCTGCTGATCAACGGGAGCAACTTCCAGACTGACGACATCGCCCAGGCGGGCGGAAGCGCGCGCGTTACCGAATACGTCAGTGCAACGCAGCTGGCGATTACCCTGCTCGCGGGCGACGTCGCCCAGCCCGGAACGGTCGCGATCACCGTGGCCCGAAAGAACGGCAGCGGCATCTCGGCGCCGCTGACGCTCACTGTCACGGCTGCCGACGCGCTGGCTATCAGCGGATTCAACCCGCCTTCGGCCGCAGTCGGCCAGGCGCCGTTCACGCTGTCGGTGCTGGGCAACAATTTCGCGACCACGTCTGTGCTGGTCATCGACAACGCCACGCGAAGCACGACCTACATCAGCCCGACGACACTCCAGACCGATTTGACGACATCCGATCTCGCGTCGCAACGCGACCTTCCCGTGCAGGTCGTGAACCCCGGTGGCGTGGTCTCGACGACAGTCCTTTTCTCCGTGACCGCGCTGCAGTTGTCGATCACCTCGCTCACCCCGTCGCAGGTGATCTCCGGCGCGCCATCGTTCCAACTGTCCGTCGCCGGTACCAATTTTTCCGACCAGTCGGCAATCAACATCAACGGGACGGCGCTCACGACACAGTTGCAGCCCGATGGCACCTTGACGGCGACGGTCGGTTCGAGCGTGATCGCGGCTCCGGGGACCCTCTCGGTGACTGTGACATCGAACGGCGCCTCGTCGGCGCCCGCGTCCCTGATCGTGTTGCGGCCGGCGATCACCTCGGTCGATCCGTCGATCATTGTCGCCGGATCGTCTTCTGCCGCGCTGACGATCCACGGCTCGGCCTTCCTGGCGTCCTCGGTTGTGCTCTTCAAAGGGACTCAGCATCAGGCGGTCCTCAATTCGGACGGCACGCTGACCACGTTGCTCACCGGAACCGATCTCGGTGATGCGGGCCAGTACGGTGTCACGGTGAAGAACTCGGCAAGCTCGACCTCGATCCCCTTCATGATGGAGCTGGTCGCGCCCGGCACGCCTGTCATCACGAGCCTCACCCCCAACTCGCTGGAGGTCGGAACGTCTCAGACGGGCATTCAGGTGGCGGGAGGCAACTTCGTCCCGGCGTCCGTGGTGCAGGTGAACGGAAGCGATCGCGTGACGAACTTCCTCACCAACGTGCTCCTGAGCGCGACGCTGCTGCCTGCCGATCTCGAGGCGCCCGGGAACCTGACCATCACCGTGAAGAACCCTGATGGCGCGATCTCGCTCCCGGCGACGCTGACCGTGACCGGCGTGTCGTTCTCGCCTCCCCGGCGGCGCGCCGCTCCTCATTAGGCAAGGGTGCGTGAGGTCCGTGGCCGTCAGTTGGACCTCAAATGAAAAACGCCCCGCGTCGGCGAGGCGTTTTCGTCGGGAGCGAATGAATCGTCGCCTACTTGCGGCCTTTGGCGCCGCGCTTCGGCGCGTTCACGAGCTCGCGCAGGTCTTTGCCGGCCTTGAAGCGGACGTTCTTCGACGCAGGGATGGTGATCTTTTCCTTCGTCCGGGGATTGCGCCCTTCGCGAGCCTTGCGCTGCGATACGGCGAAGCTGCCGAGGCCGGGGATGGCGCAACGCTCCCCTTTCTGGCACGAATCGGAGATGTAACTGACGAACGCATCGAACGCTGCCGTAGCCTCTTTCTTGGAGATGCCGGCGTGCTCGGCCATGGCGTTGATGACGTCACCCTTACCTGCCATAACGGTTCCTCCTCAAATTCAAACGCGACAAAAAAACCTGCGGCGGCTTGTGTGGGTTTTCGACAATCTAGGAGAACGCTCAGGGATTGTCAACGGGATTCGGCGCGCCAACATCCAGTTGATTCTCTACGGCGTTTTCAGCGCTTTTCCCGGCAGACGCGCCAGCGCATCGATGTAAGAGCGGACCACCGAGACCACCTGGGCGTGGCTCCATGTGAGCGGTGCGACCGATAGCGGTGAGCCATCGTATGGATTCACCTGCTCCGGAAGGATGAGAGACGGAAGCGCCTTCGATTTGGCCCACCATAGCATGTCCAGCGCGCTGCGCAGGTCGTCTGCCGTTCGCGAGCGGGCCAGCGAATACTCGGCAACCCACAGCGAACAGACGATCCAGGGGTTGCCCGGAACACGCGCCGTCTCTTCACTGATGCGGTGGTACGGGTCGGCTTCGTAGCGTGCGA
>JADGOA010000469.1 GCA_017883215.1 Thermoanaerobaculia bacterium
TCAAAGCACGAGGACTTGCCAACGCAGCCCTTGAATGGAACTTCATCTGCGGGATCTTCAATCTGAAGCTCCTCGCAGCACTTCCTCTACCCGCCTGACTTGGCCGCCCCCATCTCATTCGCCGAGTCACCCGAATCGCGCCGACTAAAAAGACAGCCTCTGCTGCGCGTCCCTACATTCGCATTCCTACGCCGGCTCCACCATGAGGTGCAGCCCGTTCACGGCCGCCACCCGGACGCGCGCCCCTTCCGTCACCGGTGAGCTCGCGATCGCGTCCCAGATCTCGCCGTGAACGAACACCTTCCCCTCCGGGCCGAGCTGCGTTCGGGCGATGCCGATCTCGCCGATCATTCCTTCGGTCCCCGTCACGATGCGGTTCTTCCGCGCCCTCAGCACGAGGCCCATGAGAAAGATCGCAATCACACCCAGTGGAACGCTGACGCTGAGCGCGGTGAGCAGGTGAACGCGCATCTCGGGAATCGGACCGTCGACGAGGAAGAGTGCACCGATGATCATCGAGATGATTCCTCCAACGCCGAGGATGCCATGGGTGGCGAACTTCGCCTCGAGGGCGAAGAGGGCGAAGGCCGCCAGCAACAGGGCGACCGCAGCGTAGCGAACCGGCAGAAGGTTCAGCGCGAAGACTGCCAGAAGAATCGAGATCAGCCCCACGACTCCGGGGACCACTGCACCGGGATGGTTGAACTCCGCCCAGAGCGCGAACGCGCCGAGTGCGAAGAGGATGAAGGCGACGTTGGGATCCATGATCTTCGACAGAAGCGCCTCTTTGAGGCTCATGTCGTAGGTGACTACCGGTTTGCCGACGACGTGAAGCGTCGTGGTGGTGCCGTTGAACCGGCGCACGGCGCGCCCTTCCAAGGCGCGAAGAAGCGAGGGAATGTCGGGCGCGACCACGTCGATGAGCTTCTGGGCAAGCGCTTCCTGCTCGGTGAACGACTTCGACTGCCGCACCGCACTTTCGGCGACCTGCACGTTGCGGCCGCGGCCTTCGGCGATCGTCCTCATGAAGGCTGCGGCGTCGTTCTCGACCTTCGCCTTCATGATGTCGTCCATCTTCTCGCCGCCGAACGAGACGGGGTGAGCGGCGCCGGTGTTCGTGCCGGGAGCCATCGCAGCGACGTCTGCGGCCTCGAGGATGAAGAAGCCGGCCGACGCGGCGCGGCTTCCACTCGGCGCCACATAGACGATCACCGGGACCGGTGAGCGCAGGATCCGCTGCACGATGGAGCGCATCGACTGCTCGAGGCCTCCCGGCGTCCTGAGTTCCATCAGAACCGCATCGGAATGATGCTGCGCCGCGAGGTCGAGAGCACGTCCGATGAACTCGTCGCTGATCGGATGGATCATGTCGTCCACGGTCAGCTTGATCACATCCGCAGATGCCGGCGGCGCGAGGACGAGAACGGCAATCACGAAGAGCAGGATGCGTTTCATGGCGGGCTCCTGAGCGTCCAAACGTCAGTCCGGACGTTTCTATTTTGCGTCATGACGAAAGCGACGGCGGTGATGCTCGACAGCTTCGGGATGCACGGCGTCCGAGAGTCTCGGGTGGCGGGGGTCAGGCGGGGCTGACTCGTGAACCGACCTCCGACCTGCGACACCCGACATCCGCTCTCCGGCGTGTCTCACTGCGAGCCGTAACCGACGGTCAAGGCCCGCCGCAACGATCGCTGCTGCTCCTCTGCCGCGTCGTCGTGCTCCAGGCCCGGGAACCCGAGCTCCGCCGCGATCCTCTGCCACTGCTGCTGAAAATCGTGGCGCTGATGGTGCGGCAGCACGATCCCGCGCGTGTAGAAGTAGACGTGCAGCATCTCCGCGGCCCAGGCGGCGGCCATCATGTCCGCGGCCGTCGCAGGCTGGCCGGCCATCGGTGTCATTCCGGTCGGGAGGTTGAACGACGCGGGATTCAGGAACATGACATACGTTTTCACGACTGCGGGATCGTTCGCGGCGACCAGAGTGGCCAGGCCCGGCTGCGGCGCATTTCCAGCGCCGGCATCGGTGAGATCTTCGACCACGTCGATGCTGAAGGGGCCCCTGGTGAAGTAATCAATGAGTTTGCGGCCTTCCGCGGTTGCCGCCCATCGAACGAGACCGCTTCGCGTCGCTTCGTCCGTGCTGCGGATCTGCCGCTGTGTGAAGCGCGGCTGCTCTCGCGCGTCGAAAGCGATCCGCTCCCCCGCAAGGAAGATCGCGCCTGCGGCGGCCGGCATCGGACGAGGCGCCTCTGCCGCGAGCAGAGGCGCCGCCGCGAAGCAGAGAAGGACCGCGCAGATGGGACGCACGGATTCAATGTAACTCTTCCTGCCGTGCGCCGCCGGTTTGTGACTGGAAGTCCCGAACGTCGATTCATGTGGCACAGACACTCTTGTCTGTGCGCCTTCTTCCGGAGACGGATCACGTTCCGGATGCCATCGAGCAGTTACGGATCATCATCGCCGGATGTGGCGCAAATAGCACTCGGGTCATCCCGAGCCGGTTAACGGCCAGGGGCCGATGGAGCGGAAGTGACACTGTCATTCCGAGCCGGCGGAACCCCGGAGGGGTGGAGCGCGGCGAGGAA
>JADGOA010000470.1 GCA_017883215.1 Thermoanaerobaculia bacterium
GCCGCACCCCTCTCGCCCACCGGACGGTCTGGAGCCGCCTGTGGCACGGCGAGAAGATTGCCGGATTCAGCCGCGTCGCGGAACACGTGTGGAGCGTGGAGCAGGAGTAATAGAACCAGGCAGGAGAGTTGCGCGTACGAGCAATCGAGTCACGATGAACTTCCTCGCTCATTTGTTTCTCGCGGACGACACCGCCGAATCGCTCATCGGCAATCTCGCCGGCGATTTCGTCAAAGGCTCGCTCCGCGACCGCTTCGCTCCCGGCATCCGCGCCGGGATCGCGCAGCACCGGAAGATCGACGCCTTTACCGACTCGCATCCGCAGGTGGCGGCGTTCCGGCGGGTGCTGATTCCGGATCACGGCCACTACGCGCGCGTGATCGCGGACGTATTCTTCGACCACTTCCTGGCGCAGTCGTTCGAGGAGTTCGGCGGCGAGACGCTGGAGACGTTCGTCGCACGGGTGCATGCCGTGCTGGATGCGCACGTCAGCGCATTGCCCGGCAACCTTCAATACGTCTATCCGTTCATGCGGGATCAGCAGTGGCTGCTCTCCTATCGGGAGATCGGCGGAATTCAAACGGCGCTCGCGCGGATGTCGCACCGTCTCTCCCGCCGGCCGCACCTCGAGTCCGCGATCCACCACCTGACCGATTCCCGCGGCGAGCTCGAGCACCGGTTCCGGGCCTTCTTCCCAGACGTCGTCGCGTACGCGAGTGCGGTACGGCACCATCTGTAGGGACGCGCAGCAGCGCGTCCGCAACTCAAGCAGTGTGGGGAACGACGAGAGCTGCGGACGCGCTGCTGCGCGTCCCTACAGGCATGAGTCGCCCGCCCGTTGACTCATGCCTCATGCCCCATGCCCCATTCCCCCATGCCTTACCATTCCGCCCATGAAAAGCGTCCAGGAAGCGTACGCGCCGCAGAATCGCTGCTTCGGCTGCGGCCCGTCGAACCCCAAAGGCCTTCACATTCGCAGTTTCGAGAACGGTGACGAACTGGTCGCCGACTGGACGCCCGAGCCGCACCACCTCGCCTTCGAAGGCATCCTGAACGGCGGCATCTGCGGAGCGCTCCTAGACTGCCACAGCAACTGGGCTGCGACGCTGCACCTGATGCGGGCGAAGAAGATGGAGACGCCCCCCTGCACCGTCACCGCTGACTTCCACGTCGTCCTCAAACGTCCCACGCCGATCGACACCACCCTGCACCTCCGCGCGCGGATCGTCGAATCCGCGGGAGACAAAGCCGTCGTCGAAGCCTCGATCGAAGCGAACGGCAAAGTGACGGCGACCTGTCGAGGCACGTTCGTCGCGGTCAAGGAAGGGCACCCCGCGTACCACCGGTGGTAGGGGTGAAGTGATCAGTGATCAGTACGGCGAACCGATCACTGATCACTGCTCACTGCTCACTTCGAAGCCCGCGGTCATGTAAGCTCACCGTCACATGGACAACGAACGGGCGCGCCTCGCGGGGGACGCGCACGCCGTGGCGCGGTGGCGCAAGTGGGGACCCTATCTCGCCGATCGCGCCTGGGGAACGGTTCGGGAGGACTACAGCGCCAACGGCGACGCCTGGAGCTTCCTCCCCCACGATCTCGCGCGTTCGAAGGCCTACCGCTGGGGCGAGGACGGGATCGGCGGCTTCTCAGACCGCTACCAGATCCTCTGCTGGTCGATGGCGCTGTGGAACGAGCGCGACCCGATCCTGAAGGAGCGCTACTTCGGCCTGGTGCCGACCGAGGGGAATCACGGCGAAGACGTGAAGGAGTACTACTTCTACGTCGACGCGCTGCCCAGCCATGCGTATCAGCGGATGATCTACAAGTATCCGCAGGCTGCGTTCCCGTTTGCGCGGCTGGTCGAAGAGAACCGGCGCCGCAGCTCCGGCGATCCCGAATTCGAGCTGCTCGACACAGGCATTTTCGACGAGGATCGCTACTTCGACATCGAGATCGAAGTCGCGAAAGAAGACGACGAATCGCTGGTCTTTCGCATCACCGCTCACAACCGTGGTCCTGACCGGGCGCCGCTGCATCTCATCCCTCAACTCTGGTTCCGGAATACCTGGTCGTGGGCAGCAGAGCACGCGCCGCAGCCGGTGATCTCGCGGATCCAGCGCGAAGATGGATCGCTCGTGCTCCTGGCCGACGATTCGGCGACCCCTCCCCTCACCGGGCTGCTCCTTCCTCACCGCCTCGGCCCGCACTCCCTCGAGCTTCCGCGCGGCGCACGCACTCTCTTCACCGACAACGAGACGAACATGCCGCGCGTCTTCGGGCCGGCCTCGGCCTCGCTGAGCCGCTACACGAAGGATGCGTTCCATCGCCGGATCGTCGACGGAGACGAGCAGGCCGTGAATCCTGACGAGCGCGGCACGAAAGCGTGCGGCTGGATGCGAGTGGAGATCGACGCCGGGGAGGCGTTCGTGATGCGGATGCGCATGGCGCCGGAGGGACAGACCGCAGACCGCGGACCGCGGACCGCGGTCAAAGACGAACGCGGCGCATCAACCGACCGCAGTGCATCCGCGGTCGCCCCTCTCCCGGCGGGAGAGGGTGGCGCGAG
>JADGOA010000471.1 GCA_017883215.1 Thermoanaerobaculia bacterium
TCCCCTTCATCCCCTCGCCCCGTGCGGGTCTGTTCAGCGCGCTCGCCCGGTTGGGAGCACGGGGCGAGGGGACCTGGGCGCACACTTGCGAAAGGGGGGGTCCTGACTTGGCCCCACCCGGTGCCGCGCTGCGCAGACCTAACCGACCATGCCGCCCACGCTCTCCGCCTCCGGCATCAGCTCCACGGTTCCCTTCCGCTCCAGCTTCCCCCATCCCGTGCGCATGCCGGAGATCGCTGTCTGGACCGATTTCAGGAGCACGGCATACATCAGCTGGCGATAGAGGAAGCGCTGCCAGAAAAGCCATACCAGCATCCGGCCGTCCTCATGATCGAGCTTGAACGCGATCGCCGCTCCGATCAGCTCCATGACGAAGAAGAACGCATACATGAACGCCACGAGGTAGAGCGAGTCGAGCGCGTTCGGCAGCGGTTGCCAGTCCATGGTCTGCCCGGCGTGCATGATCCACGCTTCGAGCGCCGTTCCGACGCTCCAGAGGATCTGCAGGTCGACGAGCGGCGAGATGGCCTGGTAGAGGATCTGGAAGAGCCACAGTGACGGCAGCATCACCCGGCCGAACCAGCCGTAGCGGCCGATCGCGCGGCGGTGCTTCCAGAGTGACTGCAGCGTCCCGAATGCCCAGCGGAAGCGCTGCTTGAAGAGGGAACCGAACGAGTCCGGCGCTTCCGTGTAGCCGATTGCTTCCGTCTCGGTGGCGACCCGCCATCCGATGCGCCGGATGCGCCACGTGAGATCCATGTCCTCGGCCATGGTGTCGGTCGTATAGCCGCCGGCCTGCAGCACCGCCTCCCGGCGCCACGCTCCCACCGCCCCCGGCACCACGGTCACCGAGTTGATCACCGCGTACGCGCGGCGATCGAGATTCTGGCTGGTGATGTACTCGATGGCCTGCCAGTACGTGAGCGGATTGATGCGGTTGCCGACCTTGACGTTGCCGGCCACCGCCCCCACCAGGGGATCCGCAAACCGCCGCACGAGCTTCGAAATTGTGTCCCTGGCGAAAACCGTGTCGGCGTCCAGGGCGATGATGATCTCGCCGGAGGCCTGAGCGAATCCGCGATTCAGCGCGGCCGCTTTCCCGGCGTTCTCCTGCTGCAGCAGCCGCACCGCCGGGTTGTCGGCGAACGCACGAAGCACTGCGCCGGACGTGTCGTCCTTCGATCCGTCGTCGACGACGATCACGTCCAGGCCGGGGTAGTTGTTGGCCAGCACCGCGGCGATCGTCCGCGCGATCACCTTCTCTTCGTTGAACGCGGCGATCACCACGCTGACCGCCGGCCGGAAGTCCGCGTCGAAGGTGTCGTGGCCGTGTTTGTATTTCTCGACGAGCGCGAGCACGGTCACGAACACGACCCGCAGCGTGCCGAGGACTATGCCGGAGATGAAGGCCACGCTGAGGAAGAGCTCGAACAGATAGAGCGCTTCGAACACGATTCGGTCGCTGGCCAGCATGATCGTGTCCTTGCCGCTGACCGGCGGGTTGACGATGTCGCGCGTCGACCCGATGAGCGACGGCACGTCGACGAACGTGTAGCCGCGCTTCCGCAGCTCCGGGATCATCAACTGCAGCAGCTTCACCGTTTCGTCGCGGTCGCCGCCGCCGTCGTGCATGAGGATGCAGCTTCCGTGTTCGCTCTCCAGCTGCGCCAGGATCGAGTTGAACATATCCTGCGCGGTGCGGTGGTGCCGCGTTCCATCCGGCAACCGCTCGTCGGTGTTCCAGTCCTGCGGATCGATGAACTCCAGAACGGTGATGTAGTTGAGTGATGTGGCCAGCGCGATCGGCCTCACTTCTTCGCCGCTCGTCGGCTCCGCATCGGCGTTGTACGGCGGCCGGAACAGCAGAGTGGAGCGGTGGAGAATGCTCTGGAACACACGCTGCGTGGCGTTGAGCTCGAAACGCGCCCGTCGCTCCGGAATGGCCCCGATGTTCGGGTGTGTGTAGCTGTGGTTGCCGATGGTGTGGCCCTCGGCCCAGATTCGACGGACGATGTTCGGATACCGCTCCGCGTTCTGGCCGATGAGGAAGAACGTCGCCTTCACGTTTTCCCTCTTGAGGATGTCGAGCATCTCGTTCGTGTACGGCGGCGCCGGGCCGTCGTCGATCGTCAGGGCAATCTTTCCCTTCTGGTATCCGGTGCGGTCGATGACGTAGGAGGTGGGAAAGCGCTCATAGGTTTCGTCGAGCAGCAGCCCGGTGGCGGGATCGACTTCGATGGAGCGGGTTCCGCCGGTCGGCAACGCCCCCACATGCGTGATCTCGCCGTCTCCGACGAATTCGATGTCGTAGGGAAACGTGACGGAGCGCAACACTCCGGGATTCGGATGGACCGTGAGCTGGTCGCGGCGGATGAACGTCCACACCGAGGGATCGCTCGACCCCAGGACCCAGACGGCCGCACCGCGCACGCCGTTGGTCTGGGCCAGCATCCACTGGTTCGCTGCGGTGACGGCGTCCAGAAACCACACCTCGTGGTCCTTGCCGGCATCGTCGACGTACGAGAACGTCGGATTCAACGCCTGCGCGTCGAAATCGAC
>JADGOA010000472.1 GCA_017883215.1 Thermoanaerobaculia bacterium
CCGAGCGGAGTTAAATTCCGCGCCGCTTGCCCACGAGACGTGGAGCTACTGATGCCCGCGGTATCAGCGACTCGACGACTGGAGAGGGGCTTCACAAGGACTCGGGTCGAATAGCTTGTTGCCATCAGCGCGCTGCCGCTGGATTGTCCGACCTTTCTCTCGCGCGCGCCTCGTTGATAGCCCGCAGGGCGATCGACCTTGACGGCGCTTGCCTGTGAACGGAAATGCCTCTACAAAACTGATCGGTAATGCCAACCTTGCTCATCGTCGAAGACGAAGCGGTTCTCGCGCGCAACCTGGCCAAGCTCTTTACTCGACAGGGCTTCGAGGTTCATCACGCCACCGGAACGGCGGACGCCCAACGCATCGCCGCGGCCACGCCACCCGACATCGTCTTGCTGGACCTGCGGCTGCCGGACGGCAGCGGACTCGACCTGCTCGATGCACTGCTCGCGACCGATCCCGATCTGCCGGTCATCATGATGACCGCCTTCGGCACAGTGGCCGACGCCGTGCAGGCGATGCAGCGCGGCGCGCGTGATTACGCGCAGAAGCCGTTCGGGCTGGACGAGATTCAGCTCAAGGTCGAGCACGCACTGCGCAGCACCCGGCAGCGGCGGGAGATCTCGTACTACCGCGAGCGCGGCGCAGCCGCCGGCACGATTCTGGGAGAGTCCGCGGCAGCGGAACGGCTGCGCGCTCTGGTCACGCGCATCGGGCGCATGATGGCGGGAGCGGGCGCACCCGCACCGACGGTGTTGCTGCTCGGTGAGACCGGCAGCGGCAAGGGCCACGTCGCACACGCCCTGCACGCCGCCGGCGGGCGGAGCAACGGGCCGTTCATCGAGGTCAACTGCACGGCGCTTCCCGAGAACCTGGTGGAGGCGGAACTGTTCGGCTACGAGAAGGGCGCCTTCACCGATGCGAAGACAGCACACGCCGGCTTGTTCGAAACGGCTGAGGGCGGCGTGCTCTTCCTCGACGAAATCGGACACATCTCCGCGGCGCTGCAGGGGAAGTTCCTCAAGGTGATCGAAGAAAAGGTGGTCCGGCGCATCGGCGCGACTGCCGGGCGGCGGGTTGATGTGCACATCATCGCCGCGACCAATCGCGATCTCGAAGCGGCAGTCCGGCTGGGCGAGTTCCGCGAGGACCTCTACCAGCGGCTGTCGGTGGCGGTGATTCGCATCCCGCCGATCCGGGAGCGCGAGGGCGACGCGGTGCGGCTCGCGCGCGCCCTGCTCGCGGATCTGTGCCGGAGGTACGGTGTGGCGCCACGCACGCTGTCGCCGGAGGCGGAGACGGCGATCACGCGTTACGCATGGCCGGGCAACGTTCGCGAACTGGCCAACACGATGGAGCGCGTGCTGCTGTTCTCCGACGCAGACCCGGTGCAGGTTGACGACCTCGGGCTCGCCCCCGGCGCTCCCGCAGGCGGCCGCCTCGCCGTAGCGCCATCGGGCGAGGTGCAGATCGAGTTTCCGGACAGCGGTCTATCACTGGAAGCGGTTGAACGCACACTGATCGTGATGGCGCTCGAGAGATCCTCCGGCAACGTCAGTGCCGCGGCGCGTCTGCTCGGCGTCACGCGCGACACCATGCGTTACCGGATGGAGAAGTTCGGGCTCGGCGAGTAGCGCACGGGGGCTGCGACGACGGGGATCTCGGCGCGCTCTTGATGCAGCCGAGAACCCCGCGCGCCTTCTGCGGAGGTCTTACCTACATTCCACTGGCCGCGGGCCGGAGCGCGCCGAAGAGTCCGTGCTTCTCCTCGTTGGGACCGGCGGTAAAGAACAGCGTGTTCGCGTCGCCGGCACTCGCGCCGTTACCAAAATTCAGACCCCAAAGACCGTCAATCTTGAGAGGATTGCGGCCGTCATTGAGCTGACCCAGAAACCTTGCGTTGATCGGGTCGAACGCACTGATCTCTCCGTCGCCGAAGTTCCCGACGAGGATGGTGTTGCCCAAGCTGCCGAACCCTGCTGGCGTGAGCACGACTCCCCACGGGGAGTTCAGCGTACCCTGCGATGCGAAGCGGCGCATGAGATTGCCGTTCGTATCGAAGACGTTGACGAAGCCATTTCCAGGTCCCCGCACATCGTCATGCTGTTGATCGTCCTGCTTCGCATAGGTGACGTACAAGCTGCCGCCAAGATTGGCGATGCCGAACGGTGCGAAGCCGGCCGGAATGCTCGGATCCGCGAAGGATCCGGAGAGACTAGCCGGTGCGAAAGCGTGGTCGAACACATCGATACGCCCAGCGCTGAAGTTCGTCGCGTAGAGAGCATTTCCGCCGGCGTTCCCGCCGAGCGCCAACCCCTTGTACACTGCTGCGCTCGCGGAGTTGTCCACGGTCAGGATTGCCGCGGCGAGATTCACGCCCGAATTCCATCCGGAGAGCGTGCCATCCTCGGTGGCGAAGAGGAACAGGCTCGGCCCGGAATGCGTCCCATCCGTGACCACGAAGTCCGCCGTGCCGTTGAAGACCGTACCCGTGGGCGCCGCGGTGGTTTCTGCAGGACTGCCGGCGGGCGGCGAAACGGTCATGACGAGCGG
>JADGOA010000473.1 GCA_017883215.1 Thermoanaerobaculia bacterium
CTCTCGGCGCGCGTTGCACGCCTCGAGCAACAGGTGGCAACCCTCACCGAAGAGCTGCGGACCTTGCGGGAGAGGCTCGGCGAGTAAGGAGTGCGGGCGCCTCGCCCGCCGTCGCCGGGCGTCCCGCGCCCGGCGACTGTCGGGACGCGCCGCAGCGCGTTCTACACGGCATCCGGAGGCGATCCGTCGCCGGGCGCCGGATCGCGAGACGCCCGCACTCCTACCGCCGCGCGGCCTCTGATCTCACGCGGACGAACGTGTAGATCGTCTGCGGTTTGTGACCGTAGTACGCGGGCAGCGTGCGGTAGCTGTTGTGGTAATCGATGTTGATGCCCAGTCCGGCGCGATAGCTGCCGCGTTTCAGAAAATCGAGAAGGTAGCCGAACGTGAGATGCGTGCGCGGGTTGACGAAGAGCGACTGATTCGGACTGAGAGGATCGTCGACGCGCTCGGCGCGGGCCATGAACGTGTTGCGCGCTCCCTTCAGCAGCAGCTCGAATGCGAATGAGGAGAGCGTCAGCGGAGTGACATCGCTCTCGCGCCTCGTCCAGATGGCGCTGCTGGCGACCCGATCGGTCGCGTACGTGGCCGACCCGCTCGTCACCTTCCTCTTCGTGTCGCCGAGCGACCCCTGCGACACCTGCAAGGAGAAGTTCCGCGTCGGTGTGAGAGTGAGGCGTCCGCTCCACGAGTCGATGTTGCCGTCCTCGACGGAGCTGTGGCGGCCCGTCGTCACGCTGTGATGGAAGACGCTTCCTTCGACGGTCGCGATCGTTCCTCCGGCGCCGGCGGTCACTACGCGAGTGGCCAGGTGCGCCATCTCCTGCACGTCGTACGCGAAGGGCGACTCGACGAACTCTTCGGATGAGATCCGCTGCGCGTACGGCACCGCGCCGAGGGCGGGGTCGCCGACGGCGCCGGCATAGAGATGGACGTAGGAGGCGGTGGTGAGGCGCAGCGCCATGTCGACGGCGGCTTCTCCGATCATGTCTTGGGCGCGCATCCGGTCGAGCAGCGGTCCACCGCTCTCAGCGGATACGGATTGAAGGAGTTGTGGATATCCATCCGTCGGAACGGTGAGCGGCTCGAACGAGCCACGGACGCGGAACATCACCACGCCGCGCTGGCCGACCTGCCGCTGCGCGCCCGCAGCCACCCAGTTCGTCGAAAACAGCGGATGAGACTGTTTTTCGGAGGGCCCGCTCTGGCTCGCGTGGGCCGCGAACGCCGTCCCCTCGAAAAACGAAGTCCACACTCCGCTGGTCGAGAGAATGGCGTGGTGCGGTGTCGGTCCCGGGTTGAACGCCGTCCCGCTCACGTTGCGGAGGAGGAATGTGCGCTGGAAGGTGATCTGATCGCTCGTCTGCGCGAACAGAGGCGCGGCCAGCGTGAGAAGAAGCAACGATTGAAGCGGTACGCGTTTCATCGCCGCGCATCGTGCAACAGCTCGGCCCGGAAATGGAAGTGCTGAGTTCTGAGCGCAGTTCGTCCGCAGTCAATTACTCAGCGCTCAGCCATGCCGCGGCAGGTGCCGAGGATGAGGGGAGTGTCAACCGACCACGACCGGCTCTTTCCCCTCGGGAACCTCGATCGGTCCCTGTTTCAGGTCCTCGCGGATGATGAGGTCGAGAAAGAGATCACGGACGCCTTCCTGTCCGCGTTCGCGATAGGCGAGCCGGACGTCTTTCGGCTTCAGCCGAATCCCGGTCATCCGCGCCAGGTACTGGCAGAAGACGACTGCGCGCGAGCGAAACGAGATCACCAGAATTACGAGCAGGATGACCGCGGACGCGAGCGGTGTCGCGATGTTGTTCATCGTCAACAGCGATTGCAGGTTCATTGGTGGATACCTCGGGACCCGGGCCTATGGTAGCAAGAAAAGTCCTGAGTCCTGAGTGCTGAGTCCTGAGTGGAGTACGCAGCGGTGAGGGAGTCACTGGTCGCCGGGTCACCAGGTTTACTGGGTCACCGGGTCGCCGAGTCACCATGGCGACCCGGTGACCTGGTGACCGGTGATTGAAGCGGCGCTCAGCTCGAGATCCGGCTGGATCACATCATCTCGATGCGCGAGGTGTGACAGGCGGGCGGGCCGAACTCGGGCCTCCTCGTTGTAAACTCAGTGACAGCAGCATCAGAGCGATGCCGAAATTCCTCTTCTACAGCGGCACGGCATTCTGCCTTTTCCTGGCATTGACGTGCGCCGCAGCCGCGCTCACGGAAGCGCAAAGCGGTCACGCGGCCTTCGTCGCGGTCGGCAGCCTGGCGGCGCCGGTGACCGCGCGGGCCGGCTGGGCCGTCCTGGTCGGGCTCCTGGCCGCGGTCGCAGCGGCGGCGATCTTCATCCGCATGGCGGCGCTCGTTGCGGTGCGGAACCTCTTCGCCGCCTTCGTGGCCGTCTTCTCGGTCGTGGCCACCCTGACGACCGTCGTGTGGATCCTGATGCTGCAGTCCCGCATGCTGATCCTGATGCGGGGCGGACTTCGCGAAGCTCCGCTCCGGTCGATGGCCGAGATGCACCTCGCATCGACGCTGATGCTCGGCTATTTCGTGTCGCTG
>JADGOA010000474.1 GCA_017883215.1 Thermoanaerobaculia bacterium
ACGACATCTGGCTCAACGAGGGCTTCGCCACGTTCATGTCGAACAAGCCGATCGAGGCCTGGAAGCCGGAATGGCGCGAAGATCTCGACAGGGTCACGGCGACCAATGAGGCGCTGTCGATCGATTCGACCAGGTCCACACAGCCGATCCGCACCAATGCCAACGTGGAGGGCGGCGGCGCGTTCTCCAATGCCGGGATCATCTACGGCAAGACCGCGTCAGTGCTGCGAATGGTCGAGGAGTGGATCGGGCCCGACGCCTTCCGCGACGCCATCCGCGTCTATCTCAACAAGTACGCGTGGGGAAACGCGGCGGCCGAGGATTTCTGGGGAACGATGAAGGCGGCGACGAAGCAGCCGGTGGACACGGTGCTGGAGAGCTTCATCGACAACACCGGCGCGCCGCTGCTGCGGGTGGCGGAGACGTGCGATGAGAAGGGGAGGGCGGTGACGATCGCGCAGGAGCGCCTGCTGCCGCGCGGCGAGACTGCTCCGGCGGCGAAGTGGACGATCCCGCTCTGCGCCCATCCCGCTGGCGGCGGAAGCGAACCGTGCCGCCTCGTCACAGGCGGAAACGAAACCCTCGCATTTTCGGCTGACTGCAAGCGCCCGCTTTTTTTCAGCCGCAACGGCGCCGGCTATTTCCTCGTCGATTACCCGCAGGATCAGCGCGTTGCCATCCGGAAAGATCTCGAAGCGCTGCCGGTGCAGGAGCGGATGTCGTTCAATGCGAACGAGTGGCTGCTGGCGAAGACCATGCGCCTCGACATCACCGAATATCTGGCCTTGCTGCAGGCGATGCCGCGACCCGCGGAGCGTCCGCTCGTGACGGCAATCGCCGATAACCTCATCTATCTCGACCAGCGGCTGGTCAACGACAGCAACCGGACCGCGTGGCAGACGTTCGTGCACCAGGCACTGGGGGGTTACGCGCCATTCGCGTGGGCTGCTCCGCCGGAGGAAACGTCCGAGCAGCGCATCGCGCGGGCGTGGGTGCTCTGGACGCTTGGCTACACGGGCGATGCGGATGTCGTGGCGGGGGCTCGCGCGGTCGCCGAGCAGTACATGAAGGATCCGGCTTCGGTCGATGCGGTCATCGCCGAACGCGCACTTCGCCTTTCCGCCATGTACGGAGACGAGGCGTTTTTCAATCGCGTCATGGCACAGCTCGAAAAAGAGCAGACGCCGGAAGTGGCGGCACGATTCCGGAGCCTGCTTCCGCTCTTCCGCGATCCGAAGCTGACAGCGCGAGCTCTCGAGTTCATTTACAGCACTCGCGTCCGCCTTCAGGACTTTCCCATGATGGCGTCGGCGATGTTTTCAGATCCGATCACTCGTCCGGCTGCGTGGTCCGAAGCGAAGAAGCGCTGGAGCGAGGTCGACACGAGGACGCCGGGGGCGATGTTCCGCATCGCAGCAGCGACGTCGTCGTTCTGCGATCCGGAGGCGAAAAAGGATGTGCAGGCGTTTGTGACGGACCACCCGATGCGAGGCGGCCAGCGTGCGGTCGCACGGGTTTTCGATGCAATCGACGCCTGCGTGGCATTCAGGAGCGCGCAGCAGGCAGCGTTCGATGCCGGGTTGGGCCGGGCGGGACAGTAGGCCGGGTCGAATGAACTGGACAGCGAGAGAGCGCCGGATTCTGGCGGGCCTGCGAACGCCGGCGCACATTCAGTCGTTTCTCGACGAGCTGGAGTACGACGAAACTGCGGGCCTCGCTTCGCCGCGCGTGGTCATGCGGAGCGGCAAGGCGCAATGCGTCAGCGGAGTTCTCTTCGCCGCCGCCGCGCTGCGCGAGCTCGGCTATCCCCCGCAGCTCCTGTACATCGACGCCGTCGCCGACGACAGCCACTGCCTCGCGATCTACGAGAGCAGCGGATTGTGGGGGAGTATCGGCAAATCGAACTTCACCACGCTCCGCTCACGCGATCCGATCTATCCGTACCAGGCGCTCGGCCTGAGTTACTTCGACGGCTACTTCAACCAGTACGGTAAGCGGACGATGCGCTCGTTTACCGTTCCGATCGACCTCGAGCGCTTCGAGCGGCGCGGCTGGCGATTCGCGGAAGAGGAGCTCCTCTACATCGACCGTGCAATCGACCTCGCCCCGAAGGCGTGGGCGCTTCCCCGCCACCGCGCGAAGCACGTCTCGAAAGTCGGCAAGCTGTTGAGGAACGCCGGCCTGCTCGGGTCGAAGGCCGCCGGACTGTGGCGCCGGAGCCGGTGACGGCACGAACCTCCGGCTGCGTGCCGGCGTCTGGTGTTTGTCGCACTTCCCGACGAGTGGATGTTGTAATGACCGCCGTCTCTGGAGGGCAGGTATGAGCAGACGAGTGGTGTCCCGTTTTCGGGCAATGTCCGTTGCGGTCGCTCTCGTGCTGGTGGGGTGGCCGGCCGCCGGCAATCCGCTGTCGGATCTTCGCCAGGTCCTGAATCGCTATCCTGCGGAAGCTCCTTTCGCCGCGGTGGGAACGGTTCAGGTGCATGGTGGCGCCGAAGGTTCCGCGCGAGGAGGGGCGTCGACCTTCGAGGTCGAGTCCGGCCTGGC
>JADGOA010000119.1 GCA_017883215.1 Thermoanaerobaculia bacterium
ACGCCGGGACTGGCGGTCGCGTTCGTGGTTCCGGTGCGGTTCTCCAGCGCGCCGAAGCCCAGCAGTGAGAAGAGCGTGATGTCGCTGGCCGGAGGATCGCTGCTGATGGTCGGCGTAAAGCGGTCGATGGTGCCGGTGAGGTTGATCGTCACCGTGATCGGGCCACCTTGATCGAATTCGGAGAAGCCGACATTCGAGACGCGCCCCTCCAGAGTGATGTCGAAGTAGGGATCGATTCGGAACGGATTCTGGAAGTTGATCGAGCCGCTGACCACTCGATAGTCGTTGTTCTGCAACCGCACGCGGCCGCCTTCGTTCAGCGTGACCAGTCCGATCACGGCGGGATTGGCGAGCGTCCCCTGCACTCTGAGGTCGCCCGACCCAGTGACATCGGCGACGTTGTTGCGAACGACGAGAGTGTTGGGCCCTGCGGTTACGGTGAGGTCGAGGTTGACGTGGTCCTGCCAGCTCGCGCCGACGATCGGCGTGACCGTGCGGCGCGACAGGACGACGTTCAGCAATGCGGTGCCGAAATCGAAGTCCCGGAAATACAGCGCCCGGTTCACCGTCACGTCGCCCTGCATGGTCATCCGGTCCATGTCGCCCTTGAGCACCACCTTGAAATTGCCCTCGACCGTCAGACCTTCGAAGTAGCGGAGCGCGACATCGGTGCCCTCCAGCCCGAGATTCACGTTCTGCGGTTTCAGGCCGGCCACGCCGATGGTGCCGCCGGCGATGACCTTACCGCCGCCGATCGTGGCCTGCAGTCCGTCGACTTTGATGCGGTCGCCCAGAAACTCGACTCTGCCGGTGACCTGGTCGATCATCTGTGGGAATCCGGGGAACCGGAATTGCGCTCCCTGCATCTCGGCGCTGCCCGTGATCTGAGGTTCGGTCATCGTCCCGCCGAGTTTCAACGCCACGTCGACGTGTCCCTCGGCGCGGAGCCCCGGCACGAACAGCTGGGCCAGCGCCGCTTCGATGTCGCCACCAGCTGCGAGGTCGAGGCGTTTCGTCCCGGTGAGCTCTGCCGATCCTGTAACCGCAAACATGGCGCCGGGTTGCTGCAACTCGAAATCGCCGATGGCCAGCCGTCCGCCGCGTACGCCGAACCGCAGCGTGCGTGCGGCCGTGAACTGGTGATCGGAGAGACGCAGGTCGAACACTGGCACGGTCGCGTCGATCTGCAGTGTCTCGATCGAGGTCATCGCACCGCCGAGGCGCAGGTCCACCTCGAGCTTTCCGGTCACCGGCAGAGTGGCGGTCGAAGGGAAGAGCGCCGCGAATCGCGCCAGGTCGCTGACCACGATGCGCACCGTCCCGTCGACAGCGAGGTTTGCCCCGACCGTGCCGTTGCCTTCGATGGTGAGGAAGTCGCCGGCCGACCCGCGGACGATCAGTTGCCCGCTCCGGATGGCGAGATAGATCTGCGGCGGCGGAGTCCCGGGCGGCAGCGCAAGTCCCCGAAGAGTGGCGTCGCTGATCGTGGCGGAGACGACGAGCTCCGGATTCTCGAGCGTTCCGGCGCCGGTCGAGCTCAGCGTCACTTTCCCGCCGAGCAGGCCGGCCAGCGACTGCAGGAGCTTCATTTTCGAAAGATCGATGGAGCTCGACTGCACGGTGTAGCTGAACTTGTCGGTCGACAGATCGAGCTCGGCCTCGCCTTTGATCTGGCCCGCCGGCGCCGACACGTCGACGTTTGTGGCCCGCAGCTTCCCTTGCGCGAATGCGATGTCTGCCGTCGCCACGTCGACCGGCTCACCGAACACAGAACCCTTGCGCACCGTCACCGCACCCGCACCTTCGAGCCGGCTCTTCGTGCCGGAGAGGTGAAGCGTGCCGGTGAGCTCTCCCGTCACCGGGAACGTGCCCAGGTCGAGGAACGTCACGATATCGGCGACCGGGAAGGACCGAGCGGCGATGTCCAGATTGAAGCGCGACGTCCCTTTGCCCGGGAACCACTGCACGTCGCCGTTGAGCCGCAGCTGGGAGTCGCCCTGCGCGATAGCGAGATTGACGAACGTCACGCGACCGGCGTCGGGCGTGCCGGCGATGATCATGCGGCCCGTGCCGAGTCCGTGAATGCCCTTGAACGGCAGCGTGACGACGCCCATGGCGCGCTCCACCGAATACCCGGCTGAGTCGACGGCGAGATCGAACGTCGGCGACGGTCCACGATCCGGAAATCCGAAGGTGCCGGTCATCGCCAGGCGGCCTCCAGCCTCCTGGAAGATGGCCCGGTCCAACGTGAGGATGCTCTGCACGCCTTCGTAATGGAGGTCGATTTCGGAATCGCCGAGAAAGGAGTTGTTGAACTTCGTGCCGGTGGCGGCGATGTGCGCGACGACCTGCGGCGACTTGAGCCGCCCTTTCATCGTCCCTGTGATCTCACCGGAGCCGCCCAGCCCCAACAGCTCGTATTTCTTCTTCCCCGCCGAAAGCGCGAAGTTGTAGCCGGCGCGATCGAGCTCCGAAAAATCGGTGCTGTGGATGTCGAGCTTCAGGTCGGTGTTGATGTCCTCGATGCGCAGCGATCCGCTGAAGGCGACGCGCGAAGCGGCCGTCGTCAGCTCCGCGCGCCGGAACTTCACCACGCCGTTGTCGAGCGCGAAATCGGCCGAGCCGCCGAGCGCCAGCGGGTACTTCGCATTCGAGAATGCCGCGGTGGAACGGGCCAGAGTGGCCGAGCCTTCGCCCGCCCCTTCCAGCACCTTGTCCTTGTTCCAGTGATAGGCGAGCCGTCCTGTTGCCGCACCGCGCAGGCCCGTGTCCTTCACGCCCCAGTCTTCGAACAGCTTCTCCAGTGAGACCCCGTTGTATCGGAGGTCGACCGACATCGGATACGGCTCTTCGTATTGCGGGAGCAGGTAGTGCGCGCCGATGGTGCCGCCGCCGTACCTGGCCGTATCCACGTCGACGACGGTCTGCCGGCCGTTGACAGTGAGGCGGCCTCGCAGGGCGGCGAGGTCGTAGACGTCGGCGCTGATCTTCGGCGAGGTCCAGCCGCCTGAGAGAACGAACTCGCCCGCCTTGCCCCGCAGCCTCGTGTCGAGGGCGAGCTTCCCGTCCAGGACTTTGTCGACCCGGAAGATCTCGCGCACGCGGTTCAGCCCCATCTGTGAGCGGATGCGCAGGTCGTAGGCGCCTTCGCTGAGGGGATCGAGTTTGCCGGAGATGAATGCCTCGATGTCGCGGCCATGCAGCGCGATCGAGCTCAGCACCAGCACGCCCGGCGTGTAGCGGAAGCGGCCGCGAAGGTCGACGTCGAAGGGGACGTAGTCCTGCACGCGCACGGTCATCACCGGGCTGCTGGCGATCCCTTCGTAGAGGTCCTTGGCGGAGGTGATGTTCACCCGCGCCGCCATGTTCGTGGTCACGGCTGCGATGTCATGGCGGCGATCGAGAAAGTTCATCGTTGCGCCGTCGACGACCAGTCCGCCGATGGTCAGGTGGTAAATCTCGTACCTGCTCTTCGGTCCCGACTGCCAATGGGGGAAGTTGTGGACCAGCTTCGCGCCGGCCGGATATATCTCCATGTTGATGCGGGGGTCGTGAATGTCGACGCGATCGACGCTGATGCGACGTCCCCAGAAGGATTCGACGCCGCCGACGATGTCGATCTCGCGTGCCGTGGCGAAATACGGACTGACGGCGCCGGGGGAGTTGGCGATGCGCAGATCGCGGATGATCACGCGTTGCGGGCGCGTCCGAACGATCTCCACACTGCGGATCGTGACGGTGCGGCCGAGCCGGCTCTCCAGCGTCTTCTGGACCCGCAGCCGCACCAGGTCGGCGAAACTCGATGTGCCGAGGTACCAGTAGCCGCCGACGACGGCGATCATCAGGACGCCCAAGACGGCGATTGCGAGGATGGCCACGGCCTTCAGACAGCCCCACATAGGGCCGCGCCGCTGCCGTTCGCGCGCGGAGCGGTGATGGCCCTCGTGCCGCGCCTCTACCGGCTCGTTCTGTGGTTGTCTGTCGTCCATTCCACTCTTGGCGAACTGCGCCGTTGCGTCTGCTAACCCGGATTATTCATGAATAATCCGGACTAACTACGAGCCAGCAGAAACAGATCACGGAGGTTGTTCCCAGCCGGCGGAATCATAATCGTTCGGCCGAGGCGCATGGCTGCGGCGATGGAGTTGGATTCGCCCAGGTCCCGCTCGATGGAAGCTCTGTCCAGTTGCGCCGGAACGCGGTCGATCGCCACGCCCGCCACGCCGCTGCTGCCGTCCAGCCCGTCTGAGCTTCCGAAGAGCGCCGCGACGTCGCGCGGACCGCCAGCGGCTGCCCGGAGAACGAACCGCACCGCCAGCTCGCTGCACCGCCCGCCCTTTCCCGAGCCCTGCCGCACCACCGTCGGCTCACCGCCGGCGACGAGAACCTCGCCGCGGCGCAGGTTTGCGGCGCGCACGGCGAGCGCGGCGGCCGCCGTCTCGACATCGTCCTCGATCTGGCCTCGCCATTCGACGGGGACGAGCGCATGCTCGTGGATGATCGAAGCTGCAGTCGACGTGAGCGTGCCGTTGTCAGCGACGAGAATGATTTCCGGACTGCTCGCCCCGGCGACTCCGGCTGCGCGCTTCTCCTGCCGCAGCGCCGCGACGACGCGGTCGCATCCGCCGACCCGTTCGAGAATCGCGGCAGCCTCCAGGCTCGTGCTGCGATCGGCGATCGTCGGGCCGGAGGCGACGTCCTGCAGATTGCCCGATGAGACATCGGAGTAGACCAGCGTGACAGAGCGGCCGCGGACGCGCGCTGCGAGCCGGCCGCCTTTGATCGCGGAGAGATGTTTGCGGACGATGTTGATCTCGCCGATCGGGATCCCGCTGGCGAGCAGCTTCGCATTCACCTCGGCGAGATCAACTGCTGTGAACGGAGGATTCAGCGGAAGCTCCACACACGCCGAGCCGCCGCCGGAGATCAGAAAAAGAATGTCTGCGTGCGAATCGACGAACTCGATCAACCGCCGTCCCGCCTCGAAGCTGGCAGCCGTGTAATCGGGATGGCCTCCAATGGCGAGGTCCGCCGGTACGGTTGGAAGACGGTAGCCATCGGGAATGGCGGCGAATGCGTGGTCAATCTGATGTGCAGCGGCAACACCGTCGAGCAGCGCGCCGGCGCATTTTCCGACGGCGACGACGTTTCGCGGAAGACCGGGCCGCAGCGTCTTGCGCACGAGCCGTTCCGGTGCGCAGCGCGCGAGAGTCTCGAGATAGATCGGCTCGAGTTGCGTCATCGGTCGATTGTAGTGAAGGGACGTGGTCACGAGGTCACGAGGTTGCTGGGTCCGTTACCCTACTCGCTACTCCGGCGTTATCCTTAACCATGCCGCGCCGGACGCATCTCCGCAGTCGCGTGCTTCTGCTGACAGCGGCGTTCTCGCTGGTGCTCCTGGCGACGACGTTCGGGCTCAGCTGGCGCGCGAAGGTGTCGCAGGAGCGCTGGAGCCGGTTGATCAGCGTGGAGACCGAGGCGATCGCCACGCTCGAGTCGCTGATCCGAGCGCAGAACGGATTCCGGGCGCAGCTCGGGTCGAGTGGCGGGATCGGCGACTACCGCGTGGTCGAGCAGCTCCTCGACAATGCCTCGCTCCGCTCGATCGACACGCGCCGACTGCGGGCCCGGATGCGCGCGTTCGAGGGCATCGCCGGCGAGCCCGGCGCGCGACGGGCCGACATCGACGCCACCTCGAATGCCGTGGCGGACGAGGCGCAGTCGATCGTCAACGCGCGCAAGAGCGAGATCGCCCGGACGCTGCCGGAGCTCGAACGGGACACGAGCGCAATGATGCTCAGCGGTCTTGCCGTGGCCTGGATCATCATCGTCCTCAGCTTCGCCGGAGTGCAGACGATGCTGCGGAAAGTGGTGCGACCGCTGGAGAAGCTCTCGGCAGCGGCCTCGCAGATCGCCGCCGGCAATCTCGATTCGGAAGTGCCGATCGGCGGGGACGTGGAGATCTACAGGCTGGGGCAGGCGGTGAGCAGCATGAATCGAAAGCTCGCCGAGCATGCTCGCACCGACGAGCTGACGTCGCTGCCGAATTTCCGCGCCTTCCGCGAGCGGATCGAGGGCGAGATCGAGCGCGCCGCCCGCTATCCGGCGGTCTTCGGCGTCCTGGTGCTCGACCTTGATCACTTCAAGAAGTACAACGATACCTTCGGCCATCTCGCCGGCAACGACGCGCTGCAGCGCGTGGCCGGGGCGGTGCGCGAAAGCCTGCGCACGCCGGATTTCGCCGCCAGGTACGGTGGGGAGGAGTTCGCAGTCATCCTTCCGGAGATCGATGCCGCGGCGCTGGCCGTCGTTGCTGAGCGCGTGCGCGAGGCAGTGGAAGGACTTCCTGCGCCCGCCGGAGGATCATCGCTCAGCGTGAGCATCGGCGCGGCGATCTATCCGATCGACGGCAACACGCCTGAAGCGCTGTTCCACGCCGCGGACGAGCGGTTGTACGAGGCGAAGAAAAGCGGAAGGAACCGCGTGGTCGGGCCGGGAGTCGCGACAACCGCGACCGCCTGAGCGCGGACGTCCGCGTCCGGCGGGGCCGCGTGACACGGAAACACGATCGGACGAGGACGTCCGATCGTTGCGGACGAGGACGTCCGCACTCCGGTTACTCCTCCGTCGATTCCAGCGCCTCGATGAGCCGGTTGACGTTGCGTGCGAGGGACTGGAGATCGCGTTGCGAGAGCGCGCCGCCGAGGGAGGCCAGCCACTCCTCGTATGCGGGCCTGAGCTTCTCCACGACGGCCCGGCCGCGGCGGGTGAGCGCGAGACGTGAGGAGCGAAGGTCGTGCGGGTCGCCCCCGCGTTCGGCCAGGCCGAGTTGTTCGAGGCGGGCGATCATGCCGGTCATGTTCTGTTTGGAGACGAGCATCTCCCGCGCCACGGCGGCCAGCGTCATCGGCCCGCTGGCGGCGGCGAGAACGGAGAGCACGGCCCACTGCTGGGGGGTGACGTTGCTCCGTTCGAAGACCGGGGCGAGCTTTCGCGTCAGAAGATTCGCGAGCTGAACGACTCCGGCGACGAGATCGCGATCCGGCATGGTCGTCAATGTATTGACGATTGAGGGTCGATGTCAAATGGGGAGGAACGGACGAATAGGACCTATGGGACCAATAGGACCTATGGGACGAATAGGACGAGCGGGATCCGTCCCATAGGTCCCATGGGTCCCATGGGTCCCATAGGTCCCATAGGTCCCATGGGGTCCCATAGCTCCCATTCCGCTTCGTTCAGATCGTCCGGAAAATCGCCTTCCCCGCGTACACCGCTGCGTCGCCCAGCTCCTCCTCGATCCGCAGCAGCTGGTTGTACTTGGCGACGCGATCGCTGCGGGAGGCGGAGCCGGTCTTGATTTGCCCGACGTTGGTGGCCACAGCGAGGTCGGCGATGGTCGAGTCTTCCGTCTCGCCGGAGCGGTGCGACACGACGGCGCGATATCCGGCGCGCTTGGCCATTTCGATCGTCTCCAGCGTCTCCGTCAGCGTGCCGATCTGATTCAGCTTGATCAGGATGGCGTTCGTGATTCCACGCGCGATTCCCTTGGCGAAGATCGCCGGATTGGTGACGAAGATGTCGTCGCCCACCAGCTGCGTGTCCCCCCCCATCGCCTTGGTCATCGTTTCCCAGCCGTCCCAGTCGCTTTCGGCCATGCCGTCCTCGATGGAAACGATCGGGTACTTCTTGCGCAATCCCTGGTAGTACTCGACGATCTCGTTGCTGGAGAGCTTCCGCCCTTCCCCTTCCAGATCGTACTTCCCGTTCTTGAAGAACTCCGATGCGGCGGAGTCGAGTGCGACGTAGATCTGCTCGCCCGGCTTGTATCCCGCTTTCTCGATGGCTGTGACGATGAGGTCGAGCGCTTCCGCGTTGGACTGCAGATTGGGAGCGAACCCTCCTTCGTCGCCGACCGAAGTCGCCAGCTTCTTGTCGTGGAGGATCTTCTTGAGCGAGTGGAATGTCTCCGCGCCGGCGCGCAGCGCTTCGCTGAAGCTGTCGAAGCCGGCCGGGACGATCATGAACTCCTGGATGTCGAGGTTGTTGTCCGCATGCGCGCCGCCGTTGACGACGTTCATCATCGGCACCGGCAGGGTGCGGGCGCCGGTGCCGCCGAGGTAGAGGAACAGCGGCAGGTTCGACGTTTCGGCGGCGGCGCGGGCGACGGCCAGCGAGACACCCAGGATGGCGTTGGCGCCGAGATTCGACTTGTTCTCGGTGCCGTCGAGCTGGTTCATGACCAGGTCGACCATGACCTGCTCTCGCGCGTCCATCCCTTCGACTTCAGCGGCGATCTTGGAGTTGACGTTCGCCACGGCCTGGGTCACGCCCTTGCCCTGGAAGCGCTGTTTGTCTCCGTCGCGGAGCTCGAGCGCCTCGCGCGAGCCGGTGGAGGCACCGGAGGGGACGGCGGCACGACCGAGGGTCCCGGAGTCGAGCATGCAATCGACTTCGATGGTTGGATTGCCGCGTGAGTCGAGGATTTCGCGTGCGAAGAGCTCAATGATCTTGAACATGGCGGCGCGATTGTATCCAGTCCTGAGTCCTGAGTCCTGAGTGCTGAGTCCTGAGTTGCGCGCTCTGCTCAGGACTCAGCACTCAGGACTGAAAAAGCCCGGCACGCGGCCGGGCTTTTCGATTGAGCAGAGTTGCCTGTTCTACTTCTTCTTGGCGGACGTGGATTCGGTCGGCTCTTTCGCCGCCAGCCACTCATTCCAGCCGCCGAGGAGCGCGGCCGTGTTCTTGATTCCGACTGCGTTGAGATCGAGCACCGCACGGGCGCTTGTGTGTTCCTGCGCTCAAGCACAGTACGTGATGATCTCCTTGTTCTTCGGCAGCTCCTTGAGTCTGCTGGGAAGCTCGCTCAGCGGGATGCTGATGGCTCCCTTGATGTGGCTGAGGTCGTACGACTCCTTGGTACGGACGTCGACCCAGATCGCCTTGTTCGCTTTGACGAGCTTGATGGCCTCGTCACGCGGGACGCGGCGTGCAGATTCGAGCGGCGCTTCCGGGGCTGGAGCCCGTGTGCCCATATCGATCTTGATCGGCGACTGCGCCGTCTGCTGCGGAGTCGTGGCGACCCGTGGCTGGTTCGGCACCTTCATCTGTGCGGCCGCGACTGCTGCGACGAACGTCGACGCAATCGCGACTGCTGCGAGTTTTCGCATTCGGCAACTCTCCTTTCGGCGACTGTGAACGGCGCGGAAGGGTAGCATCTTCCAGCGCGGCCCAGCCTGAGCCCGAGCTGTCGGGTGTTCGGTGTCGGGTGTCGGGTGTCGGGTGTCAGGTGTCAGGGCCCGACACCCGACACCCGGTCGGGAGGCGGAACAATCCATCCCGCCAGTCGGTTGTGTAAACCGTACCGCAGTGGTACTGTTTCCGCCGCCTTGCTCAAGATCTCTCGTTTGACCGACTACGGACTGCTCGCCTGCGTCTACCTCGCCCGCAATCACGGCCAGGTCGTCGCCGCACGCGAGATCGCCGAGTTCTACCACCTTCCGCTCCCGATGGTGACGAAGGTGTTGAAGAGCCTCGGCACAGGCGGCGTCATCCATTCCCACCGCGGGGTGGACGGCGGATATTCGTTCGACGGCGACGCTGAGCTCGTCACGCTCGGCGAGCTGATCGCAGTCTTGGAAGGGCCGTGGGACCTGGTCGAATGCGAGACCACCGACGACCACGGCATGGCCACATGCGCCATCCGCGTGGCGTGTCCGTCGCGGCGATTCATGTTCGGCATCAACCGTGCGATCAAGGGAGCGTTCGAGCAGGTCTCACTCGGCGATCTCACGCGCGGGGTTATGCCCCTC
>JADGOA010000120.1 GCA_017883215.1 Thermoanaerobaculia bacterium
CATTCGAAGCGCCCGAGCTGGTGGAGAAGCTGCGGCGACTGCTGAAGGTGGCTTGAGGAGAAGCGGGTAGGGGGGCAGGGTGAAGCCTGTCATCCCGAGTTGCCGGAGCCGCGGAGCGGCGGAGGACAACGAGGGATCCCCCGCAATCCTTTGTTCCCGTGGGTGGCGGGGGATTCCTCGCCGCGCTTCACCCCTCCGGGGTTCCGCCGGCTCGGAATGACAGTGTCACTTCCGCTCCAGCGGCGCGCTACCCGCTTACACCCCACCCGCTACACGCTTCTCTGCCACGTCCGCACGCCCTCTGCTACCATTCCGATTGGTCCAAATGACTCGCGAAGACGATCGTGCCCGGCAGGAGTTCACGAGCGAAGCCGAGGAACTGCTCGATGCGCTCTCGCGCGATCTGGTCGAGCTCGAGGCGCAGGGGACGAACGTCCGCCCGGAGCTGGTCAACAAGATCTTCCGCGGCGTGCACTCCCTGAAGGGGCTGGCCGGAATGCTCGGCTTTGCCGACATTTCCGATCTCTCCCACACGCTCGAGGACATGCTCGACAAGCTGCGCATGGGGCGCGTAACGATCACGAAGGAGCTGATCGACCTCCTCTACGACGCGGTGGACAGCCTCAATCGGCAGGTGATGTCGTTGAGCGACCCCTCCCTGGCAGGCCTGGTGGACTTGAAAGGGCTGATCAGCCGCGTCCATCAGGCGGTCACGAATCAGCCGCAGCAGAAGGAGGCCGACCTCCTCTCCGAGCTGACCCTGGACGAGCAGACGAAGAAGTCGCTCACCGAGTACGAGGAACACCGGCTGATCGAGAACATCAAGGCCGGCAAGTACATCCTGTCGATCCAGGTGGGGTTCGATTTCGCCGATTTCGACGAGAGGCTGCGCGTGCTGACCGCCTCGCTCAGCGAAGCCGGCGGAGAGGTGATCTCCACCCTTCCGGCGATGGATTCCACCGGCGGGACCGGCATCGCCTTCCGGCTTCTGTACGGCTCGATGCTGAACGAGGCGGCCGTTGCGGCGATCGCTCCCGAAGCGGCCGTGACGTCGCTCCGGAAGCTGACGGCGCCGCCGACGGCGGTCGAAGAAAGCGGCCGGATCCCCGAGGCTCCGGTGGAAGAGGAGATGTCGATCCGGTCGCTGTCGCAGACCGTTCGCGTCGATATCGGGAAGCTCGACCACGTGATGAACATCGTCGGCGAGCTGATCATCGAGCGGACGCAGCTCGAGGCGCTCACGCGCTCGCCGGAAGTGCAGCAGGTGCGGATGCTCTCGCACGCGCTGACGAAGATCTCGCGGAACCTCGACCGCAAGCTCAACGAGCTGCAGCGCTCGGTGATCGAGACGCGCATGGTGCCGGTGGGGCAGATCTATTCGAAGCTCTCGCGGACGGTCCGGAAGATCGCGCGCGAGCTGAACAAGGAAATCGAGCTGTCGCTGCGCGGTGAGGACACGGAGCTCGACAAGATGATGGTCGAGCTGCTTGCCGATCCGCTCATGCACATCATCCGCAATGCCATCGACCACGGCATCGAGCCGCCCGACGAGCGGGTCAAGGCGGGAAAACAGCCTGCGGGGCACGTCACGCTCAACGCTTACCAGCAGGGGAACTCGGTCGTGATCGACATCATCGACGACGGCCGCGGCATCGATCCGCAGCGGATCCGCGACGAGGCGGTGAAGAAGGGCGTCATCGGCGCGGCCGACATCGTCGACGCGGACCGGGCGTACGAGCTGATGTTCGCCCCCGGTTTTTCGACGGCGACATCGGTGAGCGAGATCTCGGGCCGCGGGGTCGGGCTCGACGTCGTGAAGCGCAACCTTCAGGAGATGAAGGGGACCATCGACGTCATCTCCGCCCTCGGTCAGGGGACGACGTTCCGGATCATGCTGCCGATCACGCTGGCCATCCTGCAGGCGCTGATCGTGCGCGCGGCCGGGGAGAAGTTCGCCATTCCGCTGACGTCGGTGGAAGAGTCGCTGCGGATCTATTCGCGGGACATCCGGACGGTGGAGCGGCGCGAAGTCTTCACGCTCCGCAATTCCACGATTCCGCTCCTCCGTCTCGCCGACGCATTCAATCTGGGAAGTGCGCACGATCGAGGGCCCGACGCCAAATGGTTCGTGGTCATCACCCGCGCCGGCGAGAAGAGCGTCGGCATCCTGGTGGACGCGCTGGTCCGGCAGCAGGAGATCGTGATCAAGTCGATCGGTGAGCGGCTGAAGTCGACGCCGGGCATCGCCGGGGCGACGGAGATCGGCGAGAGCGAGATCATCCTGGTCATCGACGCCGGCTCGCTGATCGACCACTTCGGCGGCCGAGCGCGGGAGATTCGCGCGGGAGTTGTGGCATGAGGACGCGGCCACCTTTTTTCACCACAGAGGCACAGAGGACACAGAGGAACGACGAAGGCGGAAGGTTGAAGGGTGACCGGCGTCGTCGTTGTCGTTCATCATGCTGCGTGAATCCATTCTCATCGCTGTGCTCTCTGTGCCTCTGTGGTGAGTTCCGCCATGTTTGAAGAATTCTTCGGCTTCGCGCGCAAGCCGTTCGGCAAGACGCCCGATCCGGCGTTTCTGTACGAGAGCCCGCAGCATCGAGAAGCGCTGGCGCGGCTCGAGTACGCGGTCGAAGAGAAGGACCTGGCGCTGCTGGTCGGCGACATCGGCTCCGGAAAGACCACGCTCTCCCGCGCTCTCATCGACAGGCTGGGCGAGTCCCATCCGGTCATCCTGCTGATCAATCCGCGCCTGACGCCGACGCAGCTGTTGCGCGCCGTGGCCGCCGGCCTGGGCGTCGCGCCGGCGCGCTTCCGCAACGACGTCCTCGATCAGATCCATACGAAGCTCTTCGAGCTGTACGAGCAGCGCCGCGAGCCGGTTCTGATGATCGACGAGGCGCAGCTCATCCCCACCAAGTCGACGTTCGACGAGATCCGACTGCTGACGAATTTTCAGCTCGACGACCAGAACCTCATCTCCGTGATCCTCATCGGCCAGCCCGAACTGCAGACCCGGCTCGATCGCGAGGCGTATGCGCCCCTGCGGCAGCGCATCGGAATGCGGTACTCTCTCGGCCCTTTGTCACTCGAGGAGACGGTTGCCTACATCGATCATCGAATCCGCATCGCCGGCGGCGTGCGCAATCCGTTCAGCCCTGACGCGATGGCGGAGATCCACACGGTCAGCGGCGGGATCCCGCGGCTGATCAACACCCTGGCCACGACCGCACTGCTCGATGCCTTCGGCGAAGACGCTCCGGTGATCGATCCGACGCGAATCGTCGCCGCCGCCCGCGAGCATCGCATGGAGCATGCGCATGGTTGATCTGGTCAAGATCCGGAAGAAGGCGAAGGAGCAGAAGGAGGGGTCGGGGGTCGGGGGTCGGGGGTCGGGAGAGACGACCGCTTTGCCCCAGCTTCATGACGAACCGGCCGCCCCGCCGCCAGGCGAGAGCGAGCGGCCCTCGAAGCACGCGGTTTCGAAAAAGGAGCAGCGAAAATCAGCAAGCGCGGAACCGAAACCGGCCGTCACGGCCCCATCGCCCGTTTCAGCTACCAAGGACGTTTCCGCCGGGCCGCTGTCCGCGCAAGCCCCCCCCGACCCCCGACCCCCGACCCCCGACCCCACCGCCGTCAAACGCTCCACCAAGCTCGATCGCTTCAAAGAAGAAGCCGGCCGCCTGCGCGACCAGGCCGACGTCGCCGGCGCCACAGCCGAAGCCGTCGAGCAGGTTGCGACCGACGGGCGGCTGGAGGTCCTCACGTTCTCCCTTGCCGGGGAGAGTTTCGCCGTCGACATCGAGCACATCGTGGAGATCGTTCCGCTGCGCACGGCGACCCGCGTGCCCAATGCCGATCCATCGGTGACCGGGATCCTGTCGTTGCGCGGCACGATCGTGACGCTGGTCGACGTGCGCAGGCGCCTCAAACATGCCAGCGCGGCGGCGACGCCCGAGAGCCGGATCGTGGTCGTGGAGCACGGCGGCGAGACGCTCGGCTTCGAAGTGGACCGCGTTTTCCGGGTGGTGAAGCTCGACGCGGCGGAGATCGACCCGCATCCGGTGGTGCACGCGAGCGAGCTCGACGATTCGATCCGCGGCGTCTTCCGCCAGGGCCAGTCGTTGACGATCCTCCTCGATTTCGACAAGCTACTCGATCGCAGAGAGATGCCGCGGGTTGGAGCCGCTGACCTGCCCGCCTCGCAGCTTTGAGCACGGGCGCCCGCGACGACATATGGAACTCACCTGTAAAAATTGTTCGTCCCGCTTTCGCGCGACTGTCCAGCTGCCGCTGGCCGGCCCCGTGCGCGTGGCCTGTCCTTCCTGCGGCAATCAGGTGATTCTCAAGCCGGCCGCTGCAGCCAACGGCTATGGGCCCGCTTCCGCGTCGGTGCCGGCAGCGCTGAGGGTCGTCCCCTCGCCGCCGCCACTTCCGTTCGTCGACCGCCGCTCTGCCGTGGGCGAGAAACGCCGTCGCATCGCGGCTGTCGCCGACGAGCCCCGCCCGTTTCGCTCCTTCCTCGCCGACCAGCTCCGTCTCCTCGGCTTCGAGGTCGTGCTCTTCGAGTCGGGCGATCCGACTCTCGAATACGTCCGCAGCTCCCGCGCCGATCTGGCCATCGTCAACGTCTATCTCAAAGGAAAGCTCGGCGTCGAAGTGACGGAAGAGATCAAAGCCGAGCCGACCCTGGACAAGACGCGCGTGATCCTCATCGGCGCGCTCTTCCGCGCCAACCGTTTCCGCGCCAATCCGACGAACCTCTACGGGGCCGACGAGTACATCGAGGAGCAGATTCCGGAGCGGGAGTTCCGTCAGATCGTGCGCAAGCTCTTTCCGGAGATCGGCGGCACGGGTGAAATGCCGATCGAGCCGCCGGAGCTCGACGAGGCGCGCCGTCTGGCGCGGCTGATTCTCTCGGACATCGTCATCTACAACACGGTGAAAGTGGAGCGCGGCATCCGGGAGAACAACTTCTTCGCCGTCCTGCGGGACGAAATCGAGGAGGGACGCCACTACTTCGAATCACGCGTGCCGCAGGAAGCCAGGCGGAACGCCGACTTTTTCACTGAGACGCTCCAGCAATTCGTGGACATGAAGCGCGAGGAGATGGAGCGCTTGAGGACGAGCGAGTAGCCAGTAGCGAGTAGGGGAACGGTGCCCACTACTCGCTACTCGTCACTGGCTCACATGAGGGGCGGGTGCGTGTAACGGGCGTCCAGGGGGAACGGTCCCCTACTCGCTGCTCGCTACTCGCTACTCGCTGAAACAATGGCCGCTGACCCACAGCTTCTCGAGCAGGCACGCTCTACGGACCCGGACGCCCGTCAGAAGGCGGCGGCTCTCGTCGCTCAATCCTCCAACGACCGCGATCTGCCGCTGATGTTCGAACTGCTCGGCGACAAGGATTGGCGGGTGCGGAAAACCATCGTCGACGGATTCGTCCGTGACGGCCGGCCGCGCATCGTGGAGGGCCTTCTCCAGGCGCTGGCTGACCCGGAGAACGCCGGCAAGCGCAACTCGGCCACGGAGGCGCTGATCCGGATCGGCGAGCCGGCCATCGAGCCGATCGTGGCGCGTTTGCGGAGGGAGAGCGACGTCGACGTCCGGCTCTCGCTGGTGAGCCTGATCGGCGACCTGCGCAGCCAGGACGCGTTCTCGCTTCTGATCGAGCTCCTCGATACCGAGCAGGACATCAATGTCTCGTCCTCGATCGTCTCGTCGCTCGGAAAGTACCGCGACGCCGCCGCGCTCCCGTATCTGGTGCGCGTGCTCCGGACCCGGCAGGACCTCTGGCTGAAGTTTCACGCCATCGAAGCGCTGGGCGAGATCGGCGACCGCGCCGCGCTGCCGGCCATCCTTCCGCTCTACGCCGAGAAATCGCTGCGGAAGCCCGTCCTGGAGGCCATCGGCAAGATCGCCGACGTCGGCACGGTGAGCTTCCTGCTGAAGATCATCTCCGAGGAAGAGAGGCTGAATCTGACGGCCCTGCGCGCGCTGGTGCGCGTGGCCGAAGCGGAGAAGCCGCGGGTCATCGCCCTCTCCGAGCAGAGCCTGATCCAGAGGAAGTTCCGCGACTCGTTTCCGGCCGAGAAGATCGCGCCTCTCATCGACCATCTCCACTCCACGCCGAAGCGCGAGGTGAAGAACTTCATCCTCAAGTTCCTCGGCTGGTCGGGAGATCAGCGCGCGCTTCAGGTGCTCATCGCGCAGCTCGAGCAGCCCGATTCCGCCGAGGTTGCCGCGCAGGCGCTCATCGATTTCGGTCGCACCGGCATGCCGGCCATTCTGGACGCTCTCCGCAACGCCGAAGAGGACGAGGTGGTGGCGCTGCTGCTGCGCGTCGTGAACGTGATCGGCGGGCCGGAGTCGATTTCCAGCATCTTTTCCTTCCTCGACCATGACAATCCGACCATCCGAAGGCTGGCCATCGAGACTCTCGGCGAGATCCCGCACCCCGGCTCGGTCGACTACCTTCTGGCGAAGCTCGACGACAACGACGTGGCCTGCCAGCAGGCGGCGGTGAATTCGCTGGCGGCGATGGTGGCGACGTTCCCGGAGCTGAAGGTGGACGTGCTACTGAAGATCCGCCGTCTGCTGCAGTCGCCCTCGGTTCCGGTGAAGCTCAACTCGCTGTCGGTGTTCGTCAGCATTCAGGGCGAGGGCTACCACGACGAGCTGTTGCTGGCCTCGAAGGACAGCGACCCGGTGATCCGCCAGAAGGCCGTATCGCTGATGGGCAAATTCGGGGAAGAACGTTTCGCCCGCCAGCTCGTCCTCTCCCTGGCGGACGAGGCCACCCCGGTGCGGCTGGCCGCGATCAATGCCATCGTCCGCCTTCGACCGGAGAAAGGACTCGATCCTCTCATCAGCTCGCTCGAGGACAACGACATCTGGATCCGCACCGCGGCCGCTCAGGCGCTGGGCGAATACCGGCAGCCGCGCGGGCTCGCCCCTCTCATGCATCACCTCGAGCACGACCTTCCTCCTGTTCGCATCGCCGTCATCGAGGCGCTCGGGAAATCGGAGACGGCGGATGTGAAAGAGGTGCTTTTCCGCTGTCTCGACGAATCCGACCTGGAGATCCGCCGCGCGGCCATGCTGGCGCTGTCGCGAATTCCGGGGAGCGACGTCTTCGACCGGCTGAGCGCATCGCTCGACGACAGAGACTGGCGCATCCGCGCCGCTGCCGCGACGGCCCTGGGGCGGCGTGGCGACAAGTACGCCCTCCCAGCGCTCCATCGCGCGATGGAAGATCCCGATACGTACGTTCAGCAGTCGGCGGTGCTGGCCCTCGATCATGTCCCGGACCGCAGCTCGTTCCCCTATCTCTTCAAAGCACTCGAGAACACAGCGATCCTCGACGATGTCTCCGAGATGTTCGTCAAACACAACCAGCTGTTCCGCGATCTGCTCGAAGACGCCTGGCGCACCGCAGACAGCCGCCGCGAGGTGGTGATCGCAGCGATCCTGCAGGCCATGAAAAGACGGGAGACGGAGTCGTGAGTCCTGAGTCCTGAGCATCCACGGAAGCCCCGACCCCCGAGACCCGACCCTTAGCATGACCACCTTCAACCTCTCGCTGAACCATCATCTGGACCTGCCTGACGACGTCTTCAGGCTGCTGCGGGACCAGATCTACAAGCGCACGGGGATGTGGTTCTCGGATTCCTCGAAGTATCTGCTGCAGAAGCGGCTCTCGCCCCGCGCGAAAGAGCTGAGTTTCGACACCTTCCAGAAGTACTTTTACTTCCTCCTGTACGATCCGCGGGCGGACGCCGAGTTCGACCAGATCTACGACCTGGTCACCACGAATGAGACCTACTTTTTTCGCGAGCCGGCACAGCTGACCGCGTTCACCGAAGAGATCATCCCGGACATCCTCGAGCGAAAGGCGATCAAGAAGGTTCGCATCTGGTCGGCCGGCTGCTCGTCGGGCGAAGAGCCATATTCGCTGGCCATGCTGCTGCAGGAGTTGGGGTGGTTCAGCAGGGCGGCATTCGAGATCTTCGCCAGCGACATCAACCAGCAGGTGCTCTCACGGGCGCGCAAAGGCCATTACCGGGAGAGCGCGTTCCGCGCCACCGATCCCTCGATCCGCGACAAGTACTTCACGCGCGACCCGGAGGGCTCGTGGAAGATCAGCGACGAGATCCGCAATCGCATCTCCTTCGGCCGGCTGAATCTCTACGACGAAGGACGGGTCTCGCTCGTCGGCAACCTCGACGTGATTCTCTGCCGCAACGTCATCATTTACTTCGACGACTCGTCGAAGAAGGTCGTAGTCAACAGCTTCTACAACCGTCTCGTCGACGGCGGCTTCCTCCTCCTCGGCCACTCCGAATCGCTGATCTCGCTTTCCACGCAGTTCAAGCTGCGGCACTTGAAGAACGACATGGTGTACCAGCGGTGAGTTCTTAGTGGAGAGCGGACATTCTTGTCCGTCGGCTTCCGAGCAGCGTCGTCGACGGCAGGCGACAATCGGCGATGAGCGCC
Organism: Thermoanaerobaculia bacterium; assembly: GCA_017883215.1. Taxonomy (GTDB): domain Bacteria; phylum Acidobacteriota; class Thermoanaerobaculia; order Gp7-AA8; family Gp7-AA8; genus JAJXWV01. The sequence goes on from JADGOA010000120.1 coordinate 8,500, forward strand.
CGCCCAGCGGCCGGACACGAATGTCCGGCCGCTGCGGACAGGAATGTCCGCTCTCCACGCCGCGCCCACTCGGCAGATACAATGCGCCGCGTGCCGACGGACCGACCCATTCGTGCGCTGGTCATCGACGACTCCGCGTACAACCGCGTGACGCTGACGCGGATGCTCGAGTCCGATCCGCGAATTCGCGTCGTGGCCACGGCCGTGAATGGCGAAGACGGCATCAAGCAGGTGATGAAACACCGGCCGGACGTCGTCACTCTCGATCTCGAGATGCCGATCATGGACGGCTTCGCCTTTCTCCGCTGGCTCATGGTGAATCTGCCGACGGCGGTGATCGCGGTGTCGTCGCGGGCGAGCGACCGGAGCGTCTTCAAGGCCCTCGAGCTCGGTGCGGTCGACTTCATCGCCAAGCCCCGCGGCCGCGTTTCGCCGCGCCTGGAGGAGATCCAGAAGGACCTGCTGGCGAAGATCTCCTACGTGGCCGAGCTGCGGATGGAGAACCTGCGCAAGCGGGTCACCGAGCAACCGCAGGCCATCTCCGAAGTTGTCCCTGCGGGACCGGTGTGCGCGGCAGGCATTCAGCTCGTGGTCATCGGCTGCTCGACCGGCGGGCCGCCTGCGATCCAGCAGGTTTTTCAGAATCTGCCGTTGTTGCCGCTGCCATTCGTCATCGCGCAGCACATGCCGCCGACGTTCACGCGCCTGTTTGCCGAGCGGGTGAACAAGCTGACGTCGTACACGGTGAAGGAAGCCGCCGACGGAGACCCGGTCGACGCGGGCACGGTCTATGTCGCGCCGGGCGGGATGCAGACCGAGGTGCGGCGGCGTTCTGAGGAGCTCGTGCTGCGCGTCTTCGCAGCGGGCGTGGACGACCTTTACGCTCCCTCCGTCGACCGGCTCTTCCGCAGCGCCAGCGATTGCTGTGGCGAGAACCTCGTGGCCGTGATCATGACCGGGATGGGGGACGACGGGTCGCGGGCCGTAAAGCAGGTTCACGACCGCGGCGGGAAAACCATCGCCGAGTCGGAGAAGACCGCCATCATCTTCGGCATGCCTGGAGAGGCGATCAAGACCGGCGGCATCGACGAGGTCCTTCCGCTCGATGAGATCCCCGACGCCATCCGGCGGGTCTGCTCGGGTGTGTAGCGTGGAGCGGTAGAGGTGTGCTACGCGCATTGCACGCTTGCGTCATCCCGAGCGGGCGAACGGCGCGGGCGCCGCTGGAGCGGAAGTGACACTGTCATTCCGAGCCGGCGGAACCCCGGAGGGGTGAAGCGCGGCGAG
>JADGOA010000475.1 GCA_017883215.1 Thermoanaerobaculia bacterium
GAGGAAAGACTCGATGGAGCGCGCCAGAGCCAGCTTTTCGCCGAGATCGGCCATCTTGTCGAACTCTGCCCGGAGGCGTTCCGCTTCCGCCAGGTAGTAATCGCGCAGGCCAGTCTCGATCTTGAACTCCGGATACTTTTCGGCGAGCGTCCGCATCCACTCTTCGATTTGGCGCCGCCGGTCGCGTTCGCCAACACCGTTCTTGAGGTCGGCCAGTAGCGCCTGCACGACACCCGAGAGGATCTGTTGCCGCTGGTTCTTAACCTCTTCCGCCATGGCCGTGATGGTAGCAGCCATTCGGCCTGAAAGGTTCGGCTACAATGCCGGCCAGTGAAGGTGCTGATCGCGAATCGCGGCGAGATCGCCGTGCGGATCATTCGTGCATGCGGCGAGCTCGGGTATGGCACGGTGGCGGTCTACTCCGAAGCCGATCGTTCGGCGCTGCACGTCGTCTACGCCGACCAGGCCGTGCCGATCGGCCCGGCCCCGTCGCGTGAGAGCTACCTGCGCATCGACAGGATCCTCGATGCCGCGAAAAAAACGGGCGCTGACGCCATCCATCCCGGCTACGGTTTCCTCGCCGAGAATGCCGAGTTCGCGCGGGCCTGCAAAGACGCCGGTCTGATTTTCGTGGGGCCGTCGCCCGAAGCGATCGAGGCCATGGGTCACAAGACCAGGGCTCGCGCCCGCATGCAGGCCGCCGGAGTCCCGGTCGTGCCGGGGCTGATCGAGCCGGTCAAGTCATTCGACGAGATCGCGGCATTTGCCCACAGCGCCGGCTTTCCGATCATGATCAAGGCGGCAGCGGGAGGCGGCGGGAAGGGGATGCGCCTCGTCAGCACCGAGGCCGAGCTCCGTCCCGCTTACGACCGCACCACCAGCGAAGCGGCTTCTTTCTTCGGCGATCCTGAGGTCTACGCGGAGAAGTTCATCGAGGCCCCGCGGCACATCGAGGTTCAGATCCTCGGCGATCAGCACGGCAACATCATTCACCTCGGCGAGCGCGAGTGCACTCTGCAGCGCCGTCACCAGAAGGTCGTCGAGGAGTGTCCGTCGCCCGTGGTCGACGAGGAGCTTCGGGCGCAACTCGGCGCGATGGCTGTCCGCGCCGCGGCGGCCGTCGGCTACTACTCCGCCGGAACGGTCGAATGCCTCATGGGTGCCGACAAGAAGTTCTACTTCCTCGAGATGAACACGCGCCTTCAGGTCGAGCACCCGGTCACGGAGATGGTCTGGGGGATCGACCTCGTGAAGGCGCAGCTGCTCATCGCGCGGGGCGGCACGCTGCCGTGGACGCAGGGTGACGTGAAGCCGAGCGGACACGCCATCGAGTGCCGCATCTACGCCGAAGATCCGATGAGGAAATTCGCGCCGTCACCCGGCCTGATCCGCTACATCAACCTTCCGCAGGGTCCCGGCGTTCGCAACGAGAACGGCGTCTACTCCGGCTACACGGTGCCCGTGTTCTACGACCCGATGCTCTCCAAACTGGTCTGCCACGGATCGACGCGCGACGCTGCCATCGCGCGGATGAAGCGCGCCCTGACGGAATACAGGGTCGAGGGCATCGAGACGACCATCCCCTTCTTCACCGTCATCATGCACAACGCCGACTTTCGCGCGGGGCGGTTCGACACCGGTTTCATCGACCGGCTGCTGCCGCTTCTCGACATCAGCCGCCCTCCGGCCGACGATCGCCGTGTGGAGGCGGCAATCTCCGCGGCGGCGATTCTCGCCTTCGAAGAGTCCCAGCGCGTCCAGCTCCCGGACGACGGAGACTCCGCCTGGCGACGCGCCGGCCGCCTTGAAGCGATGAGAGGCCCGCTGTGAAGCTGATCGCGCGCTACGAAGATCTCGATCTCGGCGTGGAGGTCGAACGGGAGGGGAGCGGATATCGCCTCACCGTCGGCGAGCGAACCTTCCACATCGATATGGTGAACTGCGGCCCGTACGTTCACTCGTTGCGTTTCGACGACGGCGAGCAGTTCAGCCTGATCCACGACAGCGTCGGCAATGATCACGAAGTGACCTTGCGCGGCTCGAAAGTGAAGGTGGAGATCGTCGATCCGCTGGCGCTGCGTCGAAAGCAACGGGAAGATTCGGCGGGGGAGGGCGGGATCGTGAAAGCGCTCATGCCCGGACGCATCGTCCGCATTCTCGTCGAGGCAGGCCAGGAAGTCGCCAAAGGCACAGGCATTCTGATCCTCGAGGCCATGAAGATGGAGAACGAGATCCAGGCGCCGGCCGCCGGCACCATCGAGGAGATCTTCGTCAAACCAGGCGACACCGTGGAGGGCGGTGCGCCCCTCGTCCATCTCGTCTGACGCCGATGGTGGGTACCCCACTCCCGGCGGAGCACTGGCTCTTACCTGTACGGACGCACAGCAGCTGTCCGCAGCTTGCGGCTCGAGAGCGGACGCACTGCTGCGCGTCCCTGGAGTTTGGCCTCGGCATGAGGCCGGTGTTATCCCGGAGGGTGAGAGGGATCTGGAGCATACGCGCGAACTTAACAGCAGATGGTGAACGAATTGGC
>JADGOA010000476.1 GCA_017883215.1 Thermoanaerobaculia bacterium
GGCGGTCGCCGCGAGCGCCAACATCATCGGCGCCGTTGCGGTCGTCTCTCGCTCCCGCTGGAGCGTCCGCGCCCTCGACAACATGGTGGCGCTCTCGGCGGGATTCATGGTGTCGGTGGCGCTGCTCGATCTCGCGCCCGACGCCATCAAGCTTCACGGGGAATCCGCGGCCGTCGTGATCCTGATCGGCTACCTCCTGGTTCACCTCACGCAGCACACTCTGGCGCCGCATTTCCATTTCGGCGAAGAAGTCCATCAGGTCACGAAGCTCGTGAGCTTCTCGGCCCTCGCCGGATTGATGCTGCACACGTTCGTGGATGGCGTGGCGATCGCCAGCGGATTCGGAGTGAGCCACGCGCTGGGGTTGCTCGTGTTCCTCGCGATCCTGCTGCACAAGCTGCCGGAAGGCCTCGCGATCTCGAGCCTGTTTCTGGCGTCGGGTGAGAGCAGGGGGGCGGCGCTCGCCGCCAGTGCCGCGCTCGCGATATCGAGCTTGTTCGGCGCGCTACTGACGCAGGAGCTCCCGATCCTCGGGCAGTACGGCCTGTCGCTCGCCGCCGGCGTGACGCTGTACGTCGGCGCGTCGAACCTGGTTCCGGAGTTTCAGGGCAAGAAGGGATGGAGTCTGCCCCTTAGCTTCTTTCTCGGATGCGCGCTTTACTACGTTGCTAGACGGCTCGTTGGGGCGGCGTGAGGGGGGCGTCGATAGGCACCCTGCCTTGGTCTTGCAGGGGTTTCGACGGCGGCTCCAGCGCGCTAGCCTTGTGGTTTCGTCAGGCGCGCCACGTCGGCGAGGTCCTGGGGCCGCCCAGTAGCGATTTTGTTGGCGATCAGATTGTCCCGGCTGATCGTCGGTACCTCCATATCCTCCACTCTTATCATTACGCGTTCCCGCCACGTCGACTCGAAGCCGACGCCGTCGATCGAAGTCGTCAGGTCGATTCGTCTGGGCGGGAAACCGAGTTGGACCATGAGCTCAGGTGTCTCGAGATCACCGACCGAGATTCCCTTTAGAGGCGCCCCGAAGCGCTTAAGAGCGCGCCAGACGCATTGAGCATTTGCCGTCGACGGGCGAATCCATAAGTCAATGTCGCCCGTCGCGCGCGGCAGGCCGTGCGCCGCTACCGCGTAGGCGCCAACCAACAGATATTCAACGCGTTCCGCGTTGAATGCGGACAATATCTCGCAGAAGTCTGGATTCAGCATCACCGGAGCCTTGAAAGCCCACGCATCGAGTGCGAGCTGCCACATCATCCCGACGCGCTCGGCGGGGGTCATCACTTCGAAATCTTTGTCTTCGGTGCGCTCATGAAGGCCGCGGATGCGGACCGGCGCTGGATCGAGCATGCTGAAATATAGTGCACAACTGTAGCCGTTTTGACGGAAGGTTCATAAGGGTGCTTCGGATTCTACCTCTGCAGCGCAAGTCGCGGCTGAGATTCCAAAAAGGCGAATTGAAATGAATGGCGATGTGAAAAGCTCCCAGCCACCAACTGTGCCACTGACCGCTCCCTGCTTCCGCTTTGCAGGGTGCCGCCTATCCAAGTGATGCCCAAGAAACCCCGTCCTTCTGGCGAAGACGGTCTGTGGAGCGCGAGAGAAACCGCGCTCCCCCTGGCCGCCCGGATGCGCCCCCGCACCCTCGACGAGTTCGTCGGGCAGGAGCACCTCCTCGCTCCCGGCAAAGCCCTACGCGATGCGATCGAGAAGGGAAGTGTCAGCTCGATGGTGTTCTGGGGCCCGCCCGGCTCCGGCAAAACCACCCTCGGCCGATTGATCGCCCAGTACACCGATCGCGATTTCGTCCCCTTCTCGGCCGTCACCGAAGGAATCCCACGGGTGCGCGAGGTGGTGACCGAGGCGGAGCAAAGGCTCCAGATGGGACGCCAGACGATCCTCTTCGTCGACGAGATCCACCGCTTCAACAAGGCGCAGCAGGACGCGTTTCTCCCTCACGTCGAAGCGGGCACGATCACCCTCGTCGGCGCCACCACGGAGAATCCATCGTTCGAGCTGAACAACGCGCTGCTCTCGCGGATGCGCGTGTTCGTGCTCAATCCTCTCACGCAGGGAGACCTCGGCGCGGTCGTAGATCGAGCGCTCCTCGACGAAGAGAGAGGTCTTGGCGGCCTGAGTCTCAAGGTTGATGACGACGCACGCGAGATCATCACCCGCGAGGCCGACGGCGATGCGCGCCGAGCGTTGACGGTGCTCGAGGCGGCGGCAGATCACGTCGGTAAAGGGGGTCGGATCACCGTGACAGTCGCCCGCGACGCGATGCAGAAGCGCTTCGCCCACCACGACAAGTCGGGCGAAGTCCACTTCAACATGCTCTCGGCTTACCACAAGTCGCTGCGCGGGAGCGATCCTCAGGGCGCGCTCTACTGGATGGCGCGGATGATAGAGGGCGGTGAGGATCCGATGACGATCTTCCGCCGCTCGATCGCGATGGCGGCCGAAGACATCGGGCTCGCCGACCCGCAGGCGCTCCAGCTCGCCGTCGCGGCCCGCGATGCGTTTCACATGCTCGGG
>JADGOA010000477.1 GCA_017883215.1 Thermoanaerobaculia bacterium
CCATTTCGCCCCTTCGGGGCTCAGAGCGTGTTAAGCGCACGACCGACCACGGTCGCCTTTGCGCTGTCCGGCCCGTTTTCTGCTAATCTTTCCAATTGGATGGGTTGGGTGTGACGGAGTTTCTCAACTTCGCGAAGAGCCGCCGTGGAGGGGAACTGATCGGCATCGTCGTTTCGGCGATGGGTGTCAGTCTGGCAGCGGCTCTGCTTTCCTACCATCCGAACGACTCCTCCGCCTTCTTCACCTCCACCAACAGCGTCATCGCGAACTGGATCGGCTACTACGGTGCGACGATCGCATGGATCTTCGTCGGCTTTTTCGGGTTCGCCGGCCTGTTGTTCCCCGCCGCGCTCCTGATCGGCGGCTGGAACCGGTTCTGGGGAAAAGAGATTGAATTTCTGCAGACGAAGCTGATCGGCTTCGGCGTTCTCGCCGTATCGCTCCCGCCCGCCTGTGATCTCGCGTTCGGAAAGGTGTGGTTCCGCGGTGCGCTCGTCCCGTCGGGCGGCTACCTCGGGCAGGAGATCAACCGCGCCGCATCTTCGAACCTGAACAGCAGCGGTGCGGCGCTGGCGCTGATCACGGCGCTGCTCATCGGCACCCTGCTCGCCACCCGCATCAGTCTCGGCGCGATGTTTCTGGCCATGCACCGCCGCCTGGTCGATCTCGGCCGCGCGTTCGCTCTGCAGTGGGCGCGTTTCACCGAGCGCCGGCGCAAGGAAAAAATGAAGCAGTCGGTGCTGACCAAGCACCTCGAAAAACAGGCGCCCGCGCTGCGGCTCGTTTCGGACGAGCGGGCAGCCGTCGGCGCTGATGGCGAGTCCGGTGTGCTGGCGGGTCCGGTCGTGCGCGAAGTGAAGGGTGCAGGTCGTTTTCAGATCCGGAAGGTGACGAAAGCCGATCTGCGAAAGGCAGCCGAGGCGCTGGCGCAACAGGAGACCCCCGACCCGTTCGCGCTGTATGCCGCGAGCGAGGGCGGCAGCAGGCGCAGCGAGCACTCCCGCGGACCACTCGCGGAATCGCAGCGTGCTGCCGGCGATGATTTCGAGGACATCCCCGTCGACTTCGAAGACCCGCTCTTCGAGCAACCGGCGGCCGGCATCGCGTCGCCGCGGCCCAAGCCGCAGATCCCACGCCCTTCGTCGCGGCCTGCGAAAGAGAGCAGGCTGCCGAAGCGCCGCGTCGGTAACGATGACCTGCCCACGGTCGATTTCCTCATTGCCGGCGAGAAGCAGAGCACGATCAACGACGACGTCCACAAGAGGTTCCTCGAGACCGGGCACCTGATCGAGGAACGCTGCCGCGAGTTCTCCGTCGACGGCGAGATCACGGCCTACCATCCGGGACCGGTGGTGACGACGTTCGAGTTCAAGCCCGGCCCGGCCGTCAAGTACGCGAAGGTGGTCAACCTCGGCGACGATCTCGCGCTGGCGTTGAAGGCGGAGTCGATCCGTATCGAGCGCATCTCCGGATCGTCGACGGTCGGCATCGAAGTCCCCAACCGGAAACGAGAGACGATCATGCTCCGCGACATCATCGACACCGCGGTCTTCCATGACTCGCACTCGCTCATGACGGTCGCGCTCGGGAAGGACATTCACGGCGAGCCAGTGGTCACGGATCTGGCGAAGATGCCCCACCTCCTGGTCGCCGGCGCCACGGGCGCCGGCAAGTCCGTCGGCCTCAACTCCATGATCGTGTCGCTTCTCTACAAGGCGTTGCCGACGCAGCTGCGGATGCTGATGATCGACCCCAAGATGGTGGAGCTGAAGATCTATGAGGGCATCCCGCACCTGCTGCACCCCATCGTCACCGACCCGAAGCTGGCCTCGGTGGCCCTGATCTGGGCGGTCAACGAGATGGAGAACCGCTACCGCACTCTGTCGGAGTGCGGCGTGCGCAACATCGACCAGTACAACGTGCTGCTCAAGGATCCTGATGCGCTGCGCCGAGCCCGGAAGTCCGCCGCGGATTCGCCGATCCCCGACCAGATGCAGTACATCGTCATCGTCATCGACGAGTTCGCAGACCTCATGATGGTGGCCTCCAAGGACGTCGAGGACTCGGTGACCCGCCTGGCGCAGAAAGCGCGCGCGGTCGGCATCCACCTGATCATCGCCACGCAGCGGCCGTCGGTCGACGTCATCACGGGAGTGATCAAGGCCAACTTCCCCTCCCGCATCTCCTATCAGGTTGCCTCGCGCATCGACTCGCGCACGATCCTCGATACCCAGGGCGCGGAAAGGCTCCTCGGCTACGGCGACATGCTCTTCCTCCCGCCCGGCACGGCGCGCATCCGCCGCATCCACGGCGCGTACGTCTCGGAAAAGGAGATCAACGACATCGTCGCCTTCGTAAAGAGGAACCAGGGCGAACCGCAGTACCTCGAAGAGGTCACGAAACCGGTGGAAGAGAAGGGCGGCGTGGACGGCATCGAGTACCTCGACGATCCGAAGTACGACGACGCCGTGCGCGTGGTGCTGTCGACGGGGCAGGCCAGCGCGTCGTATCTGCAGCGGCGCCT
>JADGOA010000121.1 GCA_017883215.1 Thermoanaerobaculia bacterium
TGACAGCGCGAATATCCGCATCGTCATCTCCTGTTTTGTCTGTCTAAACTGACTATCATGTTCAACGGACGGCAGACGATGCCCATTCCGAAAACCGCCGGCTCATCGTCCGCCCGCCGCGGCAGCGGCCGTAGCACGCGCATCACGAGAGCTCGTGATTCGAGTCACGACGAGCCAAACGTCAGGTAAGTCTGGTCCTTGAGGCCTCGCTCGTAGTCCTGGAGGAGCCTCATCCCTTCGGTCGGCTTCATCCGGTCCTGCTTGATGGCCGCGTCGATCTGCGCCTTCATCCGCTTTTCCAGATCGCGCCAGTCGTATTGCGTCATGGCCAGGACCTCGCCGATCGACTGACCGGGAATCTCCTCCTCGATGTAGAACCCGCTCTCCTCGTCCTCGTCGAGGAAGACGTGGACCTCGTTGACGCGGCCGAAGAGGTTGTGGATGTCCCCCATGATGTCCTGATACGCGCCGGTGAGGAAGATGCCCAGGTAATAGGGCTCGTCGTTGCGGATCTCGTGGAGGGGGAGCGTTTCGCGGACATCGTTGAGGTCGATGTATTTCGACACTTTGCCGTCGGAATCGCAGGTGATGTCGACCAGGGTCGACTCGAGCTGCGGCCGCTCGTTGAGACGGTGGATGGGCGCGATGGGAAAGAGCTGCCCGAGAGACCAGTGGTCGAGCAGCGACTGAAAGACTGAGAAGTTGCAGATGTGCTGGTCGGCCAGCTCGATCTTGAGGGTGCGCAGGTCCTCGGGCACCTCTTCGGGGTCCATGGGTAGGGCGATGGCCTGGATCCGCTCGGCGATCTCCCAGTACAGCGATTCGACGCGGGCTTTGACGTCGAGGTTGAGCAGGCCGTACTCGAACATCGTCTGGGCCTGCTCCTTGATCTGCTGCAGATCGTGCCAGGCCTCGGCGAGATTCTCTTCGTTGAGGCGCTGGTCGATCTCCAGGATCTCCCGGATCAGCTTGTGATCCGTCGACTTGATCTCCCGCGGCTCCAGCGGCGTCTTCTCGATCGCGGCGAACGCCTGGATGACGAGCACGGAGTGGTGGGCGACGATGGCCCGCCCCGACTCGGAGACGATGTTCGGGTGCGGGACCTTCTCGTCCTCGCAGATGTCCATGATGTTGTAGACGACGTCGCTGGCGTACTCCTCGACGGTGTAGTTCATCGACGAGTGGAACGTCGAACGCGAGCCATCGTAGTCGATGGCCAGACCGCCGCCGACGTCGAGGTACTCCAGCGGATGGCCCATCTTGTAGAGCTTGGCGTAGTACATGGCCGCCTCGCGGACGGCGTGCTTGATGGTCAGAATGTCGGGGATCTGCGAACCGATGTGGAAGTGCAGCAGCTTGAACGCCGACTCCATGTTGGCCTCGCGGAGAATGGCGATGGCTTCGAGGATCTCCGCGGTGGAAAGGCCGAACTTGGCATGCTCGCCGCCGGAAGTGGCCCACTTGCCGGAGCCTTTGGATAGCAGGCGTACCCGGATTCCGATCAGCGGCTCGACGTTCAGCTCCGTGGCGATGCGGGCGATGGAGCGCAGCTCGGAGAGCTTCTCGGCGATGACGATGACTTTCTTGCCCAGCTTGCGGCCGAGCATGGCCATGCGGATGTAGGAGTCGTCTTTGTATCCGTTGCAGACGATCAGCGACTCCGGATCGCCGTGGAGGGCCAGGCCGGCATAGATCTCCGGCTTGGATCCGACCTCCAGGCCGTAGTTGAAGGGCTTGCCGGCGTCGAGGATCTCCTCGACCACCTCCCGGAGCTGATTGACCTTGATCGGGAACACGCCGCGGTACACACCGCGGTAGTTGTGGTCGGCGATGGCCCTGTTGAAGGCGCCGTTGAGCGCCTCCACGCGGTGGCGGAGGAGGTCCTGGAAACGGATCAGCAGCGGCGCGGCGAGGTTCAGCGCCTGCGCCTCGCGCAGAGCGTCGATGATGGGAATGGAGATGGCCCGCTCCTGAAGAGGGGCGACGGTCAGGTCTCCATTTGCATTGATATCAAAATATCCCGCGCCCCAGCGGTCGATCATGTACAGCGCGACCGCGTCCTCCACTCCCCAATCCTGTTCCTTCTGCGTGCGGATCTCCTTGGCTGGCGTGGTCAATTCGAGCTTTGCGCCTCCTGGCGCGAAGAATAGAACAACATGCGACGGCGGGTATTCGCGAATTGTGCCGGGCGGGGGTGGGTGGTGGGTGCTCGGGGGTCGGGGGTCGGGGGTCGGGGGCTGCCGGAAGAGCTGCATCTACAGAAGTGGAGATCGCAGACGTCGAAGGATCCGCGCGCGGCCCGAGCCCCGAGCACCGACCACTGAGCACCAACCACCGAGCACCCTCACCGCACCTGCTTCGTCACCACTTTCCCCGGCGGAGTGTCATGAGTGAACATCTCCAGCGCCGCCCGCACGACGCGCTTGTGAAATGCTCGATCGGCCGCGCGGCCGATCACCCGGCCGATGGCCACTCCTTCCCACGTCATCGCCCGCGGCGGACGCACCGACTCGGTCGCCGCCGGCGATGCCGAGATGATCAGCGTGGGAATGCCGCGGGCCTCGATCTCCCGCGCCAGGTTGGCGATCGAGCGGTGACACGTCTCCGGGCAGCCGGCGGTCAACAGGACCAGCTTGGTCTTGGAACGCTCGACCTTGTCGGCGAGCTCCGGAAAGGTCGTCTCGTACAGCTCCCGCAGCCGAGTGGTGAAGCCGTAGCTGTAGTTCTGCTCGTTGACCGCGGCAATCACTCCTTCGGCGGCCAGCTCGCGAAGCGTGTCGATTGGAAAGACGATGTTCGGGTCGGTGTCCGCCTCGCTGTGATCGTAGTGGTGATGCGCGATCCGCAGCGTGGAGGCTTCGGTTACGGCCGGGATGACGCGGTAGCTCACGTCGCCGGGATCTTCGGTCGGAAACGCCTCCTGATCCGGCAGATAGACGCCCGCGGCCGAGATCAGTGCCACGGTTGCTTTGGACAGATCGCGGTCGTAGGGCGTGAACGGCACGCACCGTCGGGCAATATTCAACATGGTTTTGGGGCCTCCGAACGATTTCGCTGCGCCACACAGGGGTGGTCAGCCGCGAAGCGCCGCGCAGGAGCGGGAGGCTCATGCGCGATGCACCGCATCCGATGAAGTGATCAGTGATTATCAGTGCCCAGTGCCCAGTGCCCAATATCAGTGATCAGTGATCAGCGCCCAACTAATCACTGATCACTAATCACTGACCACTGAACCGAGGAGTCGGCGGGCTCGTGGACAGCCCGCCTTCGCCGTGCTTACTGGATCTCCCGAAGCACCTCGAGCAACTGGGCGTTTTCGGGCGCCTCGTTGATGTCGTGCACATCGATGTAGCGGACGATACCCTGCTTGTCCACGATCACGACGGCACGCTCACAGATGCCTTTGTCTTCCTTCCAGACGCCGTACTTCTTCGAGACTTCGCCTTTCGGATGGAAGTCCGCGAGGAGCGGAAACCGATTGATGCCCCCCAGGGATTTCGCGAATGCTACGTGGCTGGGAACGCTGTCGACTGAAATGCCCACGACCTGGGCATCATACCGGTCGAAGTCGGAGTACTCCGCTTCGTATCCCGGCATTTGAACCGTTCAGACGGGTGTCCAGTCGAGCGGATAGAAGACGATAACGGCATTCTTCTTTCCCCTGATGTCACTCAGCCTGAAGGTCTCGCCACCGCGATGTCCGGGAAGCCCGAAGTCGGGAGCTTTGTCGCCGACCTTGAGCGTGCTCGTACTCTTCGCGGTGGACGTTCTTCCGAATGCAACCATTGGAAGGACCTCCTTCGCCTCATTGAATGAACTTCGGCGGAGTCCACGTCCGCCGAGTGCGGAATTCTATGTCAGACCATGAGCGCATCACGGGTGCTTCGTTGCTGACGTATGCGTCTCGGTGGTCGTGGTCCTGGCGCTCGTCGAAGTGGTCGTCGTCGCCGTGGTCGATGTGTGCTCCTCGGTCTTCTGCCCGACCTTCTGGAGAGCAGCGCCGGCGCTCTGCGCCGCTTCCGCCGCTCCCTTCTCGACCTTCTGTCCGAGGGCTTTGGCCTGCACCTTCGCCTTCTCGCCGGCAGCCTTGGCCTCAGGCGTCGGGGCGATGACCTTGTACGTGTCCTGCCCGGTCTTCTCCACTTTGCACGCCCCGAGCGCGAGCACTATCGCAACGATGAGCAGGCGTTTCATACGGTCTTGCCTCCGGTCGCTCGTCACGAAGCAAACAGCGAGCCCATCCCAAAATGACTCGGGTCACCCGGTCGCTGGGGTCGCGCAGCCGTGCTCTACGGCAAGCACCGCGGTCACCTCCTGACCGCGCGACCTGGTGACCTGGCGACCCCTTCCCACCCTTCGCCCATCCCCGAACCGCAACACAGCGTATCCTTACCCTTCACATGAAAACGATCATCACCGGCAGCGGGATCGGCATCCCCCGCAACGCCGTACCGAACGCAATGCTCACGACCCTGATGGACACTTCGGACGAGTGGATCCGCACGCGCAGCGGGATCGAGCAGCGCTACTACGCGGATCCCGGCCAGGGCTCTGCCGAGTTAGGCGCGATCGCCGCCCAGAACGCACTCGCCGCAGCGGAGCGCGAGCCGGCGGACATCGACGCCGTCATCTTCGCCACGATGACGCCGAACTACTTCTTCCCAGGGAACGGACCGCTGCTTCAGGCGCAGATCGGACTGCGCGAGATCCCGACGTTCGACATCCGGCAGCAGTGCTCGGGATTCCTCTACGGCCTCGACCTCGCCGATTCGCTGATCCAGTGCGGTAAGCACCAGCGGATTCTGCTCGTCGGCGCCGAAGTCCACACGCCCTTCATGCCGTGGGAGCGGGGGTGGGGAATCACCATCGGCGAGGAGCACGGGCCGATCAGCGAAGAGGACTACGCCTTCAACACGAGCATTCGCGATCGCACGGTCCTCTTCGGCGATGGCGCCGGCGCCGTCGTGGTCGAGGCCTCCAAGAACGGTGACCGCGGCTTTCTCGGCGCGAAGTTGTTCACCGACGGCTCGAACGCCGAAGCTCTCTATGTGCCCGGAGTCGGCTTCCGCCACCGGCCTTACGTCACCGCGGAGCAACTCGAGAAAGCGCTGCCGATCCCGCAGATGGACGGGCGTACCGTTTTCAAAGAGGCGCTGTCGCGCATGCCCGCAGCCGTTCGCGCGGTCTGCGCCGCGGCCGGCGTCGCCGTCGACGAGATCGACGTCCTCCTTGTCCACCAGGCCAATCTTCGCATCGTCGAAGGCGTCGCCAAACAGCTCGGAATGTCGGCCGATCGCGTGCCGCACAACATCGAGCGGTATGGAAACACGACCGCCGGAACTCTGCCGATCCTCTATCACGAGTGCGTCGCCGACGGCCGCATCCGCCCCGGAATGCTGATCTGTTTTACCGCACTGGGATCCGGCCTTCACTGGGGCGCCGCGTTGTACCGGGCGTGAACGAAGCGGGTAGGGTGTTGCGGGTAGCGGAACGAGCCCGTCCCCTACCTGCTACCCGCTACCCGCTGCTCCCAAGGTACTTCTCCATGAGCCTTGCGTTCTCGTCCATGGCACGCAGCTGCACCAGGTAAGCGCGGAGGTACATGCCTACGGCGACGAAGGCGAGGATCAGGTGCATCCACTTCGGGGTCTTCGCCGCGGCCACGCCCCCTCCGGTGATGAAGGTGACCATCAGGATGGCGATCGCGTACATCGCCGCCGGGAAAACGCGCGACTTGAAGCTGCGCGTCTGCTGCACGACGGAGCTCTCCGCGACCTGGCCTTTGATCTTTTCCTTGATCTCTTTTCCGCTGCCGATGAAAAAGAACATCGTCATGGACTGTGAGAAGAGGCCGATCAGGAGCGTCGCCAGCGCCACGAGCATGTGCTGCGCCGTGTGAGCCGGCGAGGCCATGAAGCCGATGGCGGTCGTCGCGACGAGACCGGCGATGGTGAGCAAGGTGGTGAGGAGGAGGAACAGGGCCAAGGACGTGATTATAGGCGTCCCGAAGTTCACGCCGAGCGAAGCGAAACGTCAGTTGCGACGCCGCGGCCAGGTGATGAGGTTTCGCGGCGTTGCGATTGATTCCTCGCTTCGCTCGGAATGGACTTCGTGGCGTCTGCTAGACTCCGACCGCCGATGAGCGACAAGAGCAACTACCGCGAATCCGGCGTCAATATCGACGCCCAGGCCGAGGCTCTCCGGGAAGTGCGGCGCATCGCCCGCGGCACCTTCACGCAGAATGTGATCTCCGAAATCGGCATGTTCGGAGGCCTCTTTCGCGCCTCATTCGACGGCATCGAGAAACCGATCCTCGTCTCCTCGACCGACGGCGTCGGAACGAAGTTGCGCGTCGCTCAGGCCATGAAGGTCCACGACACCGTCGGCTACGACCTGGTCTGCCACTGCGTCAACGACATCCTCGTGCAGGGAGCACGGCCGCTGTTCTTCCTCGACTATTACGCCACCGGAAAGCTTCGGCCGCCGGTCATGACGGACGTGGTCCGCGGAATGGCCCGCGCCTGCAGCGAGAACGGCTGCGCCCTCATCGGCGGGGAAACGGCCGAGATGCCGGGCTTCTACGGCGACGATGACTACGACATCGCCGGGTTCATCGTCGGAGTCGTCGACGAATCGAAGCTCATCGACGGAAAGAAGGTCCGCGAAGGAGACGTCCTCATCGCGCTTCCTTCCGCCGGGCTGCACACCAACGGCTACTCGCTTGCGCGCCGCATCTTCTTCGACAAGCTCGGTCACGACTACCAGACGATCCTGCCGGAGATCGGCGGGAAAATCGGAGAGGTTCTCCTCGCGCCGCACCTTTCCTATCAGAAGCCGCTCATGACGCTCATCGAAGCCGGCGACATCCACGCCCTGGCGCACATCACCGGCGGCGGGCTGACGGACAACGTGCCGCGAGTCCTCCCCGATTCGCTCGACGCGCTGGTGAAGCTCGGATCGTGGCCGGTGCTGCCGGTGTTCAAGTTCCTCTACAACGAGGGCCACATCGAACGCGACGAGATGCTCCGGGTCTTCAACATGGGCATCGGCATGGTCGTCATCGCCGCTCCCGATCGCGTCGACTCGGTGGTGAAGCATTTCACCCAGATCAGCCAGGAATTCTATTTCGTCGGAAATGTGGTCAAGGGAAGCGGTGTCGTCCGCTATGACGCGCCGCCGGCGGGTTTCGCATCCTGGATCGAATGAACGCATGAGGCATGGGGCATGAGGCAGGAGTGGCTGCCGCCGCACACTCCTGACTCATGCCTCATTGCTCATGCCTCTCAGCCTGGCGGTCCTGCTGTCCGGTCGCGGATCGAACTTCGCGGCCATCCACGACGCGATCGAGCGCGGCGTTCTCGACGCCCGGATCACGGCGGTGATCTCGAACCGGCCGGGCGCGCCGGGAATCGAGCGGGCGCGCCAGTGGGGCTATCCGGCGCACGTGGTGGACCACAAACAGTTCGCCGACCGCGCCGCGCATGAAGTGGAAGTGCTGCGCCTGTTGGCCGCGGCCGACCCCCACGTCATCGCACTGGCCGGCTACATGCGGTTGCTGAGCGCCGACTTCGTCGCGCGCTACCCGCATCGGATCGTCAACATCCACCCGTCACTCCTCCCCTCGTTTCCAGGCGTCGATGCCCAGGCCCAGGCGGTCGCCTACGGAGTGAAGGTCTCCGGCTGTACGGTCCACTTCGTCGACGAGCATCTCGACGCCGGTCCGATCATCGTGCAGCGTGCGCTGGAGGTGCGGGATGACGACACCGGCGAGACGCTCGCCGCGCGCATCCTCGTCGAGGAGCACATCGCGTACGTCGATGCGCTCGTGAAGCTGAGCCGCGGCAGGTTCCGCGTCGACGGTCGGCGAGTGGTATTTGAGTGATCAGTGCTCACTGATCACTGCCCACTCTTCAGAACGGCCAGAACTTCTTCCACCAGGGATTCTTCGCCACCGACGCGCCAGCCACCGCCGGGATTTTCGCGATCGTCTGACCATTCTGCTGGACCACGATCGTACCGACCGCCTGCCCGGCGCCAATGGGAGCGGCTACCATCCCACCCCGGAACGCGATCTTCACGCTCCCCTGTTCGCCACGTTTGATCAGAGCGCGCGCATCCGCGGCAGCGACCGCCGGCACCGTCTTCGACACGCCGTCGGCGACACTGGCCTGACCGAGGGTGGCGCCCTTTTTCACCACCGTGGTCACGTTGTAATTCGCGAAAGCGCTCGACAGGAGGTGTGAGGCGATGCCGAACGAGCTTTCCGGTCCGCTGCCCGTCTTGGCGCCCATGACCACGGCGATGACTTCCATGTCGCCCTGCTTCGCTGACGCCGTCACGCAATAACCGGCCGGGGCCGAGTAACCGGTCTTGATGCCGGTAGCGGGGGGGTAATAGTCGCGTTTCTTCGAGTTGATGAGGTGATTCGGGTTCGTGATGCCGGATGTGAACGTGCCGTTGGAAAAGGCCATCCACGGCGTCGCCGCGTACTGGCGCATGAGCGGATACTTCATCAGCTCCATGCCGACGATGGCCAGGTCATGCGCACTCTGCATGTCGATGGCTTTCGGGTCTTTCGAGTTCGGTAGTCCGTGAGGATCGTAGAAGTGCGACTGGTTCAGGCCGAGTTGTTTGGCACGGGAGTTCATGATCTCGGCGAAGTTCTGCTCGGATCCGGCGATCTTCTCGGCGACCGCTGTGGCCGCATCGTTTGCGGACTGGACCATCGTCGCTGCGAGCAGCGTCTGCAGCGGCCACACCTGCCTGTCTTTGAGGTAGATGCGCGAGCCGCCCATGTGGCTCACGAAAGCAGAGACTGTCACCGGTGTGTCGAGCTTGAGGCGGCCGTCGCGAATCTCTTCCATGGCGATGAGAAGAGTCATCATCTTCGCCATCGAGGCGGTGG
Source organism: Thermoanaerobaculia bacterium (assembly GCA_017883215.1). Lineage (GTDB taxonomy): Bacteria > Acidobacteriota > Thermoanaerobaculia > Gp7-AA8 > Gp7-AA8 > JAJXWV01. The sequence goes on from JADGOA010000121.1 coordinate 8,906, forward strand.
GCAGCATCACGTTGGCGTTCTCTTCGAACAGCACGCGCCCGGTCGACTGCTCGATCACGTAAGCCGCGCTATAGCCCTTGCCAGTGGTGTTGACCTCGCTTCCTTTGGCTGTTCCGGTCCCCTCTTCTTCCTGGGCGAGAACCGGCAAAGGCAACAGCACGGCCAGCGCGACCAGAATGGACATCCAACATTTCATGAGTACGACTCCTAACGTGTTTTCGCGCGCTGGAACTGCACGGCTCGTACCACGGATGAGGCGGGAGTTTACGAGCCCGCGCGCTTTCTGGCCTTGCCCGAGCGCGGGGTGCGCGGGATGGAACTGATCACGGTCCAGTCGTGCTTGCGCACGACCACCGGCTCTTTCGACTTCGGCCAGAGGTCGATGGGGATGTAGTAGTAGCCGTCGCCGAGAACGCGCGACTTGATGGCCAGATCGCGCATGCTCTTGCAAAGCCCCTTCTTGCCGCGGATCGCACTTCGCTCCACGACCACGCCGGTGGACTCACCGACGCCATCGTAGATGCTGATCTCGGTGCAGAGTGAATTCACCAACGTCATCAGCGTCGCTCCCTACACAAATTGTTTTGGCGCACATGCATTTGCGCCACACCGTAGCAATTTCCGTGCTCGTAGCGAGCACGTCTTTGAATTCGAGCCAGTTGCGGCCCAGTCAGCCCACCGGCAGAGCCCGAAATCGGCCACGAGTGATCAGTGGGTAGTGTCAGCGATCATGGACGGGCCACTTCGCAACGGAGCCGACACTCAGGACTCAGGACTCAGGACTCAGGACTCAGGACTCAG
>JADGOA010000122.1 GCA_017883215.1 Thermoanaerobaculia bacterium
CCCAACTGGCAGCCGAGCGCGACGCCATCGAACGGAGTCTCACAACGGGAACTCGCCCGCCTAACGCAACAGAAGCTGCGACCATCTCGAAACTCTACGGCTTTCGTCTCGATTCATATCTCGATCGCGGATACGGCGCTTGCTCGCTGCGGGACGAAAGGGTCGCGCACGCAGTCCTGGAAAACTGGATGCATTCGATACGCTCCGCTATCAGCTCTTTGCGTGGTGCGTTATGCCGAACCACGTGCATCTCGTCCTGCGAGTTTTCGAGGGCATCACGATCGATCGCCTGTTCCACTCGTGGAAGTCGTATACGTCGAACGTCGCGAACCGGATACTCGGAAGAGAAGGACCGTTCTGGCAACGCGAATATCACGACCGAATCATTCGTGATGAACGCGAGTTCGCGGACACAGTTGCGTACGTCGTTCGAAATCCTGACAGCGTGGGATTGGCTCCGTGGCCGTTCGTGGGAGCGAAGCTCGAGTAGCGGCGGCTGGCAGCCGCCGCACCGGCCGGCTGGCAGCCGGCGCTCCTAACTTCTCTTCCGGCCGGTGAACAGGACGGCCAGCGTCTCGTCGGGGTCGATGCACTCGTGCTCGACCAGTTCCAGGACCCCGGCAAGTCCGGAGGAGCCGGTGGGGTCGACGGGAATGCCGGTCGACTCCACGGCCACGCGATTCGCGCGGATCAGCTGCTCTTCGGAGACGACCAGCGGATATCCGCCGCTGACGAGCATGCCGCGCACGACGGCGGCCCAGTCGTAGGTCTCGTCGTCGAGGATGCCGTGGGCGACGCTGCTCGGAACTGTCTCCCACGGCCACATGAATTCGCCGCGGTGGGCGATCGCGTAACGCAGCTGCTCGTCGGCTTCCGCCGCCGTGATTCGCGAGGCGATCTCGTCCATGCAGTCGAAGTCCTCGGCAGGCTCGGAGGCGCGACCGGGAAAGCCGTGGGCTGCCCGCGCGGCCTCGGATGGCGACGCGTCGCCGGTGATGCGCGCGATCACGTGATCGTACGCGCGGCGCAGCGGGAACGCCGACGCCGTCTGGACGCAGTGTATGCGCGGCATATGCGGCAGAATCTGCAGGGCGCTGAGATCGTCGAACGCCGAGATCACCGCACTCGCCAGGGCCCCACCGCCCACCTGAATGAAGATGCGATCGACGGTGCGCCGGCTGGCGATCAGCTGCGAAGCGATCTCCCAGCCGAGAGTCTGGCAACCTTCGATGACCAGCCCGTTCTCGTTTCCCTGGCAGGTAAACGGCAGCGCTCCTGCGGCAACCGCTTCACGGAATCGCAGGTACGAAGGATCGCCGGCCTCGTGCGGGCGGCGCGGGCATCGCGTGACGTGAGCGCCAAGCTCTTCGAGTTGCGCGACGACGACATCCGATGCGTCGGATGGGACGAACACGTCCAGCTCGCGGCCGGCGGCGCGCGCGACCGTCGCGGCGGCCAGTGCTGCGTTGCCGCAGCTCGCAATGGCCAGACGGGCGTGCGCGAGATCGGCGTCACGGCGCTCCATGATCAGCAGCCAGAGCATCACTCCCATGAGGTGACGCCCTTTGTGAGATCCGGAAACGTTGCCGGTCTCGTTCTTCACGAGAATGTCGCCGCCGAATCCAATGGCGCTGGCGAGACCCGGCTGGCGCTCGAAGGGAGTGACGTTGAACCCGGAGCCTGCGACAGCGGCGATGCGCCGCTCCAGATCGCGCACGAGGTCGACGTACTCGCCGTCGGTCATCCCGACCGCCATCGCCGTCTGCCAGGTGTGCGTCAGGCGCCGGTAGCGGATGAACGGATCCGGTTCGCGATCGCCGAAGGCGTCGATGGCATTGGCCAGGCGCCGGGGGTCGATCCGACGCTTCAGAACGTGATCCGCTTTGCCGTCCGCATTCGGGCAGCGGAACGGCCGCGGGTCCGTGAGCGGCGCCACATAGCCGCAGGCGTTGCAGACCATCGAAGTGGCGGCGCGCGTCTCGATCGGGGTGGTGGTCATGGGTGGGTCATACGGCCGCCGGCGTCACCGCGGCCTCGGCGTTCGCTTCCTCGATCATGGCGTCCCAGGCCGGCAGCAACTCCTGCAGCCCGCGCCAGAACGACTGCTTCGCGCGTGACCGGAAGTCCTCGGTGGTGTAGCCCTGCTGCTCGACCCAGGTGAAGTAACCGAGGTTGAAGATGCGCTCCCGCTCGCGAAGGGTCAGCTCGATGAGGTGATCGGTGGTGGCGCCGAGGGCGTGCTGTCCGAAAGCGGCTGCGGCGTCGATGGCATCGAAACGCCCGCCGAAATCGGATTTCAGAGTCTTTTCGACTTCGCTCGAGTACATCTCCGCGCCGTCGGTAGCGACGGTGGTGACGACATCCGAGGAGGTCATGCCGTAGTACTTCGCGGTCTTGATGGCCGCGAGGATGTTGCAGATCGAGGAGATACCGAGGGAGGAGAGCTGTTCGATGACCGCGGGCGGCACGCCGCGGCGCGAGGCGAGGTAGTCGCGGCCCTGCGGCGTGTTGAAGACGACGTTGAGCGCATTGGTGCTCCGGTCGGACACGGCCGTCACGACGTCGGTGTTCATGACGTTGTGGATGAGCGGCACGTGCTTGTCGCCGATGCCCTGGATGTTGTGGTCGCCGAAGCCGTTGTTGAGCAGCGTCGGGCACTCCAGCGCCTCGACTGCGACGGTGGCGCTGCCGAAGTGGTCCTTGAGGAAATCGCCGGCGCCCAGGGTGCCAGCGGATCCCGAAGCGGCGACGAACGCGCGCAAGCGCAGCGAGGGGTCGCTCGCGGCGAGGCTCTCGAACGTGCGGCCGATCGCCGAGCCGGTGCAGCGGTAATGGACCAGGTAATTCGCGAACTCTGAGAACTGATTGAAGATGACGTTCTGCGGATCGGCTGCAAGCTCGTTGCAGGCGTCGTAGATTTCCTTGACGTTGCTCTCGGTGCCGGGCGTGCGGATGATGTCGCCCGGCTCCGTCACCCACTTCTCGAGCCACCGGAAGCGCTCCACGCTCATCCCCGCGGGCAGAACGGCCACGCCGCGGCAGCCGATGATTCGCGAGATGGCCACGCCTCCCCGGCAGTAATTGCCTGTCGACGGCCACACTGCACGCTGGCGCTCGATGTCGAACTGACCGGAGAGCACACGCGGCGCGAGGCACGCGTATGCGGCCAGGACCTTGTGCGCGCGGATCATCGGAAAGCGGTTGCCGAAGAGGACGAGGATCTTCGCGTCGACGCCCGTCAGCGACGACGGGAGGACGATGTGGTCCGGCACCGCGGCGAACGAGCCGTCGCGCCTGGAGTTGTACCAATGAACGCGGAAGAGGTTCAGCGGATGCGGGGAGTCCGGGTCGACCGCCGCCAGCTCGCCGCGGATCGACTGCGGGATCGACGCGGCGTCGGCCAGCTCACTGAATTTCGGCAGGACCACGCCGGCGTTGCGGAGGCTCTCGAGATTGCGTTTCCGGACTGCGCCATCCACGACGCTGCTGGTCAGATCGGTCGATTTCATCGTTCTCCTCTTGCTCCGTTTAACGGCCATTCGCTGGCCTTCGGTGTGTGGTCACGAGGTCACGAGGTCGCCGGGTCGCCAGGTGAGCGATCCCCTACGATTTCACCTCGTGACCTGGTGACCCGGCACATATCAATGCGTTCGTTGCGCAGGGATCTCGGCTTCGCTCCAGCGGCGCACGGGCGTGGCGCGCATGCGCTCCCAGAGCCGTGGCGCTTCGCGGGCGGCGTCAGCACGGATGGATGCGATGTCGCCGGTGACGAGCTGTCCGTCGCGAACGACCAGACGGCCGGCCACCACCACGTGCCGGACGCATCCATTCTCCCTGACCACGGCATCGGCGGCCGCGCCGGCAGCGAGGGGCGCGAAGTCCACGCCGAAGATCTCCGCCGCCAGCCGCGCTCCGCCGACGGTCCGCTGCAGCACCGGGTCCCGCGGGTCTCCGGCATCCTCGGCCACGATGCCGAGCGCTTCCGATTCGGCCGCCATATTGGATGGATACCCATCCGTTCCCAGGGCGACGCGGCTCGAGGCCCGCAGGGCCAGCGGATAACCGACCCGGTTGCCGCGGTTCGAGCGCGGGTTCTGCACGATCCACAGCCGCAGGCGCTCGGCCAGCTCGACCTGCTCCTCGCCGAGGTGAACACCGTGTGCAAGGATCGATCGCGGCTCGACGGCGCGGAGCTCGTGAAGGCGTTCCAGAGGTCCGGCATATCCGCGCCGCCGCGCGTCCTCGACATCCGCGACGTCTTCGGCGACGTGCACGTGGAGCGGGGCGCCGGTGGCGCGGCAGAGCTCTCCCGCCTCCCGGATCGTCTCGTCCGATACCGTGAACGACGCGTGCAACCCCACCAGGCCGCGCACCAGGGGCCGCCGGTTGGTGACGATGAACCGCCGGCATTCGGCCAGTCCGCTCCGCGCTTCGGGCAGGCCGTCGTTGCGCTCGGTCGCGCCGTAGCAGAGCAGCGCCCGAATGCCCAGTTCCTCGCAGGCGTCGCCGATGATGTCGAGCGATCGCTCGATCAGCTCCGGCGATTCGTGATGGTCGACCAGCACCGTCGTGCCGGCGAGCAGCGCTTCGGCGATGTGAAGACGCGCCGCCGCGCGAAGCGATGAAGCATCGATGGCACGATCGAGCCGCCACCAGACCTTCTCCAGGATCTCCATGAAATTGCGCGGCTCCTCCTCCGGCAGCGGCATGCCCAGAGGCGCCAGACCGGAATAGAGATGCGTGTGCGCGTTTACGGCGCCCGGCTCGATCACACCGTTGCTGCAGTCGATCGTGAGGGGACGCGCAGTAGCCGCGGTCGGCGGCGCCACCGGGCCGAAACGCACGATCACGCCGTGCTCTGCGACCAGAACCGAGCCGTTGGAATCGGGTCCCAGGGCGAGGGTCGTCATCGAATTGTCCTGTCAGCCGTTGCGGCAGATCGCGCTACGACAGGGGCGGCGGCGGGCAATCCGGCCTGCCGCTCGAGGGCCAGCTTCGACGCCGGGATGTGTCCCGCTCGCAACGCACGCGCAGCCGGGGAGTCCTTCATCGGCAGCGTCATGCGGCGAACGCCGTCGAACGCCTCGAGAGCGGCAGCGACCGCACCCGCCGTCGGGACGAGACCGATCTCGCCCAGGCCCTTTGCGCCAAACGGCCCTTCGGGCTCGGCCTCTTCGATGAGGATCACGTCGATCTGCGGCGTGTCGGTCGCTCGCAACACCCCGATCTCCATCAGCTTGAACGTCGCCGGCATTCCGTCCGGGCACGGCAGTTCCTCGCTCAGCGCATAGCCGAGCCCCATGTGAACTGCTCCCTCGATCTGACCTTCGCAGAACGCCGGATTGATGGCGCGGCCGACGTCGTGCGCCGCGACGACGCGCTCCAGCCGCCCCTGCTCGTCCAGCATCACCAGCTGCGTTGCGAATCCGAACGCCGTGTGCGTCTTCACGGGGCTGCCGGGTCTGGCGGCATCATCCGGCGAGGGCAACGGCGTCGTGTCGCTGATCACCACCTCCCCGTCGTAAGCGCGGCCTCTGAGAGCCTGCAGCGCGATGTGCAGCCGTGCATCGGCGTCCGAAGCGCCATCCATCTGATCGGAGTTCAGCACGACGCGGCGCAGATCGGCGCGAAGCTTCTCCGCGCCATCGACCACGGCGCGCCCGCCGAGCAGCGTCGCGCGCGAGCCGGTGGTCTGACCGCAATCGAGCGCGAATGTGGTGTCGACCTTGGGACGGAAGAGCCGCGCCGGCAGGCCGGTCACTTCGACCGCCATCTGAATCAGCACCGTGAGCAGCCCCTGGCCGATCTCGGAAAAGCCGTTGTAGATGGAGATCGTCCCATCCTTCTCCACGACCAGCCGCGCGCGCCCGAGCTCGCGAGCGCCGTTCCCGATTCCGGAGTTCTTGACGCCGCAGGCCACCCCGACGGCGCGGCCGCGCGCTTTCGCTTCTTCGTACGCGGGGCGAACCGCCAGGAGCGTCTTCTTGAGGCCGACCGATTTGGTGAGCACCTGCCCCGTGGTGAACGTGCTGCCGACGTCGAGGGCGTTGCTCCAGCGCATCTCCCACGGATCGATTCCAGCCTTCTTCGCCAGCAGGTCGATGCAACCTTCCATGGCGAACTGCGCCTGATTCGCACCGAAGCCGCGCATCGCGCCGGAAGGTGGATTGTTCGTGTAGACGCCGTATGCGTCGATGGCGACGTTCGGGACGTGGTAGGCGCCGCAAGCATGTCCGGCGGCGCGCTCCAGGACCTTCCCGCCGACCGAGGCGTAGGCGCCGCTGTCGCCGACGAGCCGCGCTTTGACCGCGGTGAGCTTCCCTGCGGCGTCGCAGCCGGCGGTGTATTCGAGCGTTACGGGATGCCGCTTCGGATGAATGCGGATCGACTCTTCACGGGTCAGCGTCACTTTCACCGGCTTGCCGGTGAGCTTCGCCAGCAGAGCGGTCTGGGCCTGATTGGCCATGTCCTCTTTGCCGCCGAACGCGCCGCCGCTGGAGACCTGTTCGACGACGACGTCTTCGCTTCTCATGCCCAGGAACGACGCAATCTGCCGGCGGTCGTCGAACACCCCCTGCCCGCCGCTGTAGACGCGAATGCGCCCGTCAGGAAGCGCCTCCGCAACCGTGCTCTCCGGCTCGAGGAACAGCTGTTCGACGCGCTGCGTCCGCCATGTCCCGCGCACCACGTGGGCGCTCGAAGCGAGGGCCGCGTCGACATTGCCGCGGACGATGCGCGTGTACGACAGGACGTTCTCGTGCTGCGGATTGACGCGCGGTGCAGCGGCAGTCATCGCTTCTTCGGGATCGAGAACCGGACGCAGAACCTCGTACTCGACTTCGACGAGCGAAGCGGCGGCGCGCGCGGTCGCTTCGTCGACGGCAGCCACCGCAGCGATGACATCGCCGACGCAGCGCGCTTCTTCGCCGGCGGCGATGAAGCCGGGCCAGTCGTCGTAGAGCAGCCCGTACCAGCGCTTCCCGGGGACGTCGGCTGCCGTCGCGACGGTGACGACTCCCGGATGCGCCATCGCACGACTGGTGTCGATGCGCACGACGCGCGCCCGGGCGTGGGGCGAGAGAACGAGCGCGCCGTGAAGCATGCCCGGAAGATTGATGTCGTCGACGAATCGCTGCTCGCCGAGGACGTACTCGGCTCCCTGGTAGCGGTCGAGCCGCGCGCCGACACCGCCGTTCTGGACGGTCGACACCGGCGTTCCGTCGCGGCGGGACTTCGCCAGCAGTTCGATCGCGTCCACGATCTTCACGTATCCGGTGCAGCGGCAGAGATGGCCGTCGATCGACCGGGCGATGTCGTCGCGCGTCGGCGAGGGATTCTTCTGCACGAGATGCCAGGCCCGCAGCGCGATACCGGGAATGCAGAAACCGCACTGCAGGCCGGCCGTGGCCACGAAGCAGCGCGCGATGAGGCGCTTGTCTTCTTCCGGGATGCCTTCCAGCGTCGTGACCTCGTGCCCCGCCGCGGCGGTCGCAGGGACGGCGCAGGAAACTTTCGGATTCCCGTCGACGAGCACGAGACAGCAGCCGCATTGCCCCTGCGGCTGACATCCGTCTTTGGCCGAGATGATCCCGCAGCGCGTGCGCAGCATCTCCAGCAGAGTCTCTCCCGGCCGCGGATCGATGCGGGTCGGGTTGCCATTCAAAATGAAGTCGACGGGCGCCAAAAACTCCCCTGCATCTGGAGCCGTAGCTCCATTAAATGATGATTAGTTCTACTTCGATTGTGCGCAATGCGAAGCGCAAGCGGAGGATACGCCCCTGCGTCATCCTGATTCAAAGTTTCCCCGTCATGAGGCGGACCGCGGACCGCAGACCGCGGGACCCCCGTCATGCTGAGCGAGGTGGCTGGGTGGGTGTGAGCGAAGCATCTCAAGAAGGCGGAAGCGTGGCTCGGTGAAGGCTTTTCGCATTTTGAGATCCTTCGCCGTGCTCCGCCGGCTCAGAGGCTGTGCAGAAATCGAATTCACCACAGAGGCACAGAGAGCACAGAGACTGTTCCTCTGCCTTTCTTTCTCTGTGTCCTCTGCGTCTCTGTGGTGAAAGAGAGGCTTGGTATCGCCACGCTCCCGATTTCTGCACAGCCTCAGGGATGGTCCGCGGTCCGCGGTCTGCGGTCTGCTCCAATGCTACGATCCTCGCGCATGGGACGCAGAACGACACGCCGGCCGGGACGGCGTCAGGAAATCAACCGGCCGTCGACATTCTTCATCGTGGCGCTGGCGATCGGGCTCATCCTCTTTTTCATCGGGCTCGCGATCATCGTCCGTCGCCCGCAGAAGCCGCAGCGGCTCGGGGCGGCGGCCTCGGAACCTGCGACGCTGATCGTTTGCGCTTCGCCGGCGACAGCGGGCAGCGGTAGCGTGTAGGGTCGACCTGCCCGCTACACGCTACACGCTTTGCCTACGGCGCCAGCTCGATGATGTGGAAAGTCCCAGGCAGGATCGACGGCCGCGGGCGGGGACGCTCGGGCGTCGGCGCCGGCGGCGGGCCGAACTTCGCGGTCACCACGAACAGATGATGATTCTTCTCGTCGAGCTCCATCGTCCGGGCACCGCGCTCCGTGGCGACGTTGTCGACGACCTCGTACTTGTCGGGCGCGAGCTGGCGGATCACGGTGAGCGTTCCATCGCCCCCGTTGGAGCTGAACACCAGCTTTTCTGACGCGTCGAACGCGTTCCCATCGACACCGGCGCCGATCGGCACGGTCGCAACCACGCGTCCGGCATCGGCATCGCTCACCGCCAGCACCTTGTTCGCGCATCCGCTGAAGAGGCGACGGTTCTTCCGATCGATGGCCAGTCCGGACGGCTCTTCGCATCCGGCGAGCTTCCACCTCTTCACGACGGCGAGCGTCTTCGCGTCGAATCCGACGATCTCGCTCGTGTCTTCGATGTTGACGTAGACGCGTCCCGACCCGTCCGAAACCGCGAACTCCGGCTTCCCTCCCAACGCCAGGCTGCCGACGACCTTGCCTGAGGCGGCATCGATCGCGGTGGTGTTCTTCCCGCCGGCGTTGAACGTGAACACGCGCGCAGTCACGGGGTCGAACATGATCGCGTCGGGCCGCTCGTCCGTCTTTGCTTCACCGACGACGTTCAGTGAGGCCAGATCGAAGATGGTGACGTTCGAGGTGCGCCCGTTGCTGATGAATCCGCGATGCAGAGAGGGTGCGAGCGCGATTCCATGCACGCCTTCGGTCTTGGGGATGGCGCCGATGGCTTTCCCCTTCTCGAGATCGACGACGGCAACGTGATCTCCGCGCGAGACGAAGAGCCGATTCGAAGCGGAATCGACCGTGAGGCAATCCCACCCCCCGTCGTCGCTGAGCGGGATGGTCCGCACGACGTGGTACGCCGGTTTCGCATCGCCCGCGGCAACGCAGATGAGCGGAACGAGGACGAGCAACGCCGCAAACAGGGCAATCTTTCTCATGGAAGCCTCCGCGTAGATGATGACATGGACGACGGCGGAATGCAGAAGCAGACCGCGGAAGGGAGTGTAAGTCGCGTGTCTTTCTCAGAGGCTGTGCAGAAATAGAGAGCGGCGCGTTCGCGCGCGTGTCATCCCGAGCCGGTTAACGGCGCAGGGGCCGGTGGAGCGGAAGTGACACTGTCATTCCGAGCCGGCGGAACCCCGGAGGGGTGGAGCGCGGCGAGGAATCCCCCGCCACCCCGGGAGTGCG